>JAYENB010000087.1:0-4073 GCA_034721855.1 Bacteroidota bacterium | reverse complement strand
CGGGGGCATCGGTTCCCTGGCACCCAATCAGCGTAAACAATTGTCCATTTTCGGCATGAGGGCTTTGCTTGGCGGGATGCTCGCTTCCCTCCTCTCTGCTACCATGGTGGGGATTATCCTGGGGTAATCCTGATTTACTTGAAGGTAACATCTAAACAAAATATACACAAATGAAACAATACCTTACATTACTTGATCATGTGCTCACAAACGGCACTAAAAAAAGCGACCGCACTGGCACCGGCACCATTTCCGTGTTCGGATATCAGAACCGCTACAATCTTTCTGAAGGTTTTCCGGTGGTGACAACCAAAAAGCTGCATTTACGTTCTATCATTCACGAATTGCTGTGGTTTTTACAGGGCGATACAAACATTAAATACCTTAAAGACAATAAAGTACGTATCTGGGACGAATGGGCTGATGAAAACGGGGACCTCGGGCCCGTGTATGGATATCAATGGCGCTCCTGGCCAACACCAGACGGAAAACACATCGATCAAATCAGCAATGTGGTTGAATCCCTGAAAAATAATCCCGACAGCCGCAGGCATATTGTCAGTGCCTGGAACGTTGCCAATGTGGATAACATGGCTCTTCCCCCCTGTCATACCATTTTTCAGTTTTATGTGGCAGACAACAAATTATCATGTCAGTTGTATCAACGCAGCGCTGATTTGTTCCTCGGTGTGCCATTCAATATTGCATCTTACGCTTTACTGACACTGATGATGGCACAGGTAACAGGCTATGAACCTGGTGATTTTGTTCATACTTTTGGCGATGCTCATATTTATCTGAATCACATCGAACAGGTAAAACTGCAATTATCAAGGGAACCACGGCAATTACCTAAAATGTGGATTAATCCGGATATTAAATCCATCTTTGGGTTTTCATTCGACGATTTTGAATTAAAAAATTATAACCCTCATCCTCATATCAAAGGGAAGGTAGCGGTTTGATAAATTTCAAAAATCGAATAACGAATGAAAAATGAAAAAGTTAAGTCAACACAATAAAACATTTCGGTTACAAAGAAAAAATAACCATTAACTATCAGTAAAATATTAGAACAAACATAAAAACATCAATATGAGTTTCTCAATCATAGTAGCAATAGCCAAAAACAGGGGCATTGGAAAAAACAACGACCTCTTGTACTACATCAAAGATGACCTGAAACGATTCAAGAAAATCACCACCGGGCATAACATCATTATGGGCAGGAATACATTTCTCTCCCTCCCCAAAGGACCGTTGCCCAATCGAAAAAACATTGTGATCACAGATAATCATGAAGACTGCTCCCTGCCTGATAAATACCCTGATCGAGAATGTATTATGGTAGATTCTATAGAAAAAGCGATCAAACAATGCAACCCTAACGAAGAAAATTTCATCATAGGAGGTGGAAGTATATACAAACAATTTTTCCCTTATGCTGATAAATTATATTTAACGATTGTACATGAAGAACCAGACGCAGACATATTTTTTCCTGAATACAACAACCATAAATGGAAAGAAACATATAAAGAAGAACATTTTGAAAACAAACCACCATATTCATACATTATATTAAAAAAAGTTACCGATGAAAAACATCCTTAAAATATGCATTGTACTTTTTTCAGGTTTTTCACTGATTGTCATACCATCATGTGACATACACTATGACAATACTGTCTCCACTGAACAGGCTATCAACATCATGAACCAAGGTGCACAGGGAGTTACCATTTTTAAGGACATAACAAACCAGGGAATTAACGTAGCCCGTTATTCGGATGACAGTTTACTCAACCGGCAAATCAGGGAATCTGTTGTTAAAGATCCGTATCCGTCGCTCAGCATTGAACCTTATGACAATGAAACATGGCCAAAAACCATCACCATGAACTATGGCCCGGTAAACCATCTTTGCCCCGACATGCGTGAAAGGCGTGGAAAGCTCATCATTACAGCAACCGATTTGTTTGAAAATTCAGGAGCTGAATATACCGTCAGCTTTGAGAACTTTTATCAAAGCAATTACCACATCCAGGGACAACTGACCATCACAAACCTCGGTAAAAATGATCAGAACAAAACAGAATACGATATTTCAGCCTCTGACATCCGTGTCAATACACCAAAAGCAAACACATTTTACTACAATCAAAACACGACCCGTACCTGGGAAGAAGGCGAAGGAACATCACTGGATTATGAAGATGATGTGTACTACATAACCGGCGAACAATACGGCTACAGCTCCGACTCAGTGAGATATGACATGAGCATCAGCGAAAAAAATCCCCTTGATATTTGGGTTAAATGCCGCTGGATACGTGCCGGGAACTTAACCATTGAAGTTGAAACCATATCTGATATATCGCTTGATTTCGGAGACGGGGAATGCAACAACTACGCCACAGCCACTTATGATGGCGAAGAATACATTATCAACATGGATTAACTCAATCCGAATTGATAATTTTGTGTCTTTGATAAAAAATTGAGAAAAGGAAATACTGACAATTAGGTGATTACAGGTTTATTTTCCAATATCCTCCTTTATTCGGACCAATTCTATAAATAATATCTTTTTCTTTCAGCTTTGCCAGTTGTTTTTCTACAGCTCTTACTGTAATACCTATTACATTAGCCATTTTAGAGGCAGACATGTACTGGTCTCCAAAAATCAGCTCTATTATTTTCTCCGAACTTACTCCGAATTTTTCTCTGAACTTTCCCCGAAGTCCTATTTTTCTGGGTAGTTTGCTGGATGATTTCTTGGGTAGTATTCCTCCCTTTTGATTTGCACATCAAACCCAATGGGTTTTATTTTCCTTGCCTTATGTATTTTGTTTTTAATCTCATTATTCCACAGTTTAATCCATAGTTATAACTTCTCCAGTATCCACTTTTATCTGAACCGATACGCTTTATCATTCCTTTATTTTTAAAATTAGAAATGTGCTTTGCAATGTTTCTTCTGCTCATCTTCATTAAATCAGCAATTTCCTGTGTCGTTATATCAGGTTGATTTTTCATATAGTCCATGATTTTCTGTGAACTTTCCCCCGACGATTCCCCCGACGGTTTTTCATTTTCACCTACCTTTTCCTTATTGTCTGGTTTATAAGAAAAATCAGCGGCTCCTTTTTCCTTCTCAAAAACCAGAGCAAAACCGACACCCATTTGCTTATAAAATGGTTCGGGCAAACCGGCATCGTTGCAATACTTAGTATTTGTCTATAAAGTAAGTGTCTGGTTCCACATCCCCAGTTTTCAATGTATCCGGCACGGAAAAACACCCGGGCAATATCCGGATTTGCCGGTATAGAGCTGTGTTTCTTTTTGAGCGTTTCCAGCGTCTATCCTTCGGGCAGGCAACCGCTGTTGTATATCATCAACCAACGATTGTACACGCTTATTTGCACAGGCACATTGCTGTTGTAATCTTTGTGAATAATGGCATTCAACACAGCCTCACGCAGGGCATTTTCAGGGTAATCAATTATTTACATGCCTGCGGGTCTGCTTTTATCACTTTAAAAGTAATGATTTTTGAAACAAATGCAAAATTTCTAAAACAAAACGTTTACAGGACTTCCAAGTTTTAACTAAAACCATTTTTCTATCGTTCGCTGCTCCCCGCGCCAGGGCGTAGGCGGTTAGCTTGCCGCCGCAGTGCTTTCACTGACTGTAGCTGTGGCAGAGTGGCGGAACAGAACTCCTGTCCACAGCTTATCAGACAGAAAGCAGTGCAAGGCAACTAAAAGCCGGAGACCGTAAGGCGCCCAAATAAAAAGCACCAAAAAACAAACTTCAATAAACAAAACTTGTCCGGCGAAGCAAGGCAGAGACGGAACGAAGACGGAAAGTGAAGACGGATAAACTCCATGGGAAATTATTCAACGGGGCAAATTAAGACACTTTTGACTTTTGTCTTTTGACTTATCCCGTATGAACAATCTGAATTGTTTGCAGTTTAAAACAAACATTCATATTTTTGTACCCTAAATTTTGAAAACATGATAAACATAATATTACCAGATAAAAGTGTCAGAAAATATGATGCGGGT
>JAYENB010000086.1:11330-20320 GCA_034721855.1 Bacteroidota bacterium | reverse complement strand
TCTTATCAACCCACTCATCATCTGTACTGGCAAGGTACCCGTTTTTCCCGTCCTGAATGATTTCCGTATTGACACCTACCGGAGATATGATGGTTGGAATTTCAAGCGCCATGTATTGCAGGCCTTTGAATCCACATTTCCCACTCGTCCAGTTATTGTCGGGCAACGGCATGATACCAATATGAATTTCAGAGAGGTCTTTAATCTCTGTTGACTTGTCCCATTGAATAACCTCAACAGGTATTTCCGGACATTGATAAGTAAAATTGACAATAATTCTTAACCGAATTTTATCTCCATATTTACGATACACGCGTTTAAGCACTGGAATGGCTGTTTCAAAATGTTTCAAAGTGGGTTCAGTACCCGTCCAGCCAATTGTGATCACATTTGCATCTTTTTTCCTGCAGGGCTTGTGATAATCCACATCTATGACAGTAGGAAAAACCCGCACTTCAGAATTAAACTTCCGCGCGTACTTTGCCAAAAAATAATTTCCCACTGTAATAACATCAGCATACCCACATATTTTTTTTGTTTTTTGAGGTTGTTTTATCCAGCTAAGGTTTCTGTTGCCAATAGATGTATCATTAATCCAGATGCTGTCATCAAAATCATACACCATATGGATGTTTTTCGAAGCCAGTTTTTTCTCAAAAAATGTGGTCCCCATCATAAAAGCTTCACGGTAAATAAAAATAGCATCATAATACTTTGCCCTTCGCAGGTCTTTTAACCTGATAAAAAAAGCTTTTATCATAATAAAAAACTTGCCGATGTAATGTCCATGTTTATAAAATATATCATCATCTTTTTCTGACAGAATATTGCTGTAAGTAATTTGCCATCCGTTTGCTTGCATGTAAGGCAAAAACTGCTCAATACGAAATCGCTGCCCCGGGCTTCGGTCATATCGATGTTGTACAATACATAACAATTTTTTCATCTTCATCCAATAATGTTGTTATAAGCTTTAAGATACAGATCACAAGCCTTTTCCAAAGAAAACAATTCGCTTGCTACCTGCCTGAGTTTTTCCGGGTTAATGTTGATTAATTCATCCATTTGCTCAACAGCAGACCGATATGAGTCATCATTTAAGTCTTTTAGCACAATACCTATCTTGTGTTTTTCCACGATCCTGTCAATATCCCCGACATTGGCGTTACAAATGACAGGCACGCCCATAGCCAGCAGTTCTGCCAGCTTGGTAGGAGAAGATGCTTTTTTTGAAAACACAGGTTTGATAAAAAACAACGACACTGAGCTGAGACTTATCATAGCCGGTACCTCCTGACGGCTAAGGGAACGGAAAATGATCTGTTCCGTGGGTATATTTTTTGCTTTTGCCGGATTCATCATGATGTCCGGATCATCACCGGTAAGGATCAAAAATTTTGCCTGTGGTTTTTGCTTGAGCAATTCCGCGTAAAAATCCAGCATTTCATCTGTCATGTACCATGTTCCCAGGGATCCCAGGTACAACAATACGAAATCATCCTCTGCAATGCCTGTCTCCTTCCTGAAGGCTCTGACCTGCTTTATATCTACTTTGTCAGGATCAAAATGGTTCATGTCTGCACAACAAGGGATCACAGTGATGTCATCATCTTTTATATTAAGTGTTTCCCTTTCACACATCACATCCTTACCTGATTCAGTGAGGCTAATAATGTGATCTGCGTTTTTCAGGAACACTTTTTCGCGTCGTTTAAAATAGGTATAAACCTGATTAAAAACAGGATTGTTTCGGTTCCACAGGCCTCCGTCAACCCGTTCGTCAGGGAAAAAGCCACGCATGTCAAACAAAAAGGGGACTCCTGATTGTCGTTTCAGGTGCAAGCCGGCAAAAGCAGCAATGTATGATCGGCAGTGGCATGCATCAAATTGATGCGATTTGTGCAAATTGGCCGCATGTTTTTTAAGTGTACGTATATCCCTGATGGTAGAAATAACCGGTGGTCTTTTGGTATATGTTACCGGATGCCAGTGGATGTTATGTTTATCCAAGAGAGCTGCAATGTGCATTTTCCCGGATTGAAATGCGTCAGGTTTTTCAGCACTGAGAACATGAAACTCATGGCCGTTTTTACTCAGCTCAGCCAGGTAAGGAATAACCTGGGACTGACCGAGGGAGTCGGTCATACCATCGTATGAAATGTAAAGCACGCGCATTGTAAAAACAGGATAAAAGCCGGATCAAACGGAGACCACTTCTTTCATTTCAGGCACGTCCTGCTTGAGTTTTTCCTCCACACCCAGTTTCAATGTCTGCACACTGAAAGGGCAGGAACCACAGGCACCCAGCAATTTTACTTCCACCACATAATCATCTGTGATGATTACAAGGCTGATATCACCTCCGTCCACCTGCAAATATGGCCTGACTTTTTCAATGGATTTTTTAATTTTTTCTTTGATCTTTTCCATACATTAACTATTTATTGTTTATCAATAATGCCTTTCTATTTTGAGAGTCTGAACTATAAAGTTCGCTGGCAAGGCTTGCGAAGTCTAAAAATACCGGAGTTTACTTTCGTAAATGAGGATTTTTCAGACAAGCGTAACGCAGCCAGCGGACTTTATAGACAGACTCTATTTTTGTTTAACTTCTACACGCATGGTTGGTGGTTGTTTCTCATTTCTGATATCCACCTGTTTCATCATTTCCACGGCAGCTTCTTCAAAAGCTTTACCGGTAATTGAGTTTAGATTTATTGCAGCAGGTTTACCTTCATCACCACCTTCACGTATGCTTTGAACAAGAGGTATTTGCCCCAGCAAAGGCATTCCTGATTCCCGGGCTAGTTTTTTACACCCATCTTTTCCGAAAATATAATATTTGTTGTCGGGCAACTCTTCGGGTGTAAACCATGCCATGTTTTCAACCAATCCAATTACCGGCACATTAATACCTTTTGTATTGAACATGCCAATTCCCTTGCGAGCATCTGCCAGAGCCAATTCCTGTGGTGTTGAAACAATCACAGCGCCTGTGACGGAAACTGTTTGTACCAGTGTAAGATGAATATCGCTGGTGCCGGGCGGAAGGTCACAAATGAGGTAATCCAGTTCGCCCCAATCGGTATCGTTCAACAATTGCTTAAGTGCTTTGGATGCCAAGGGACCTCTCCAAACCAGGGCAGAATCCTTATCGATAAAAAATCCTACCGACAGCATTTTAACACCGAATTTTTCAAAAGGCAATATCCATTCTTTATTATCTTCTTTTTTACCACGCGGTTTAGCACCCTCAAGTCCAAACATTTTTGGAATACTCGGACCAAAAATATCAGCGTCAATAAGGCCGACTTTATAGCCATGCATAGACATGGCAACAGCCAGGTTTACAGCTACTGTGGATTTCCCAACCCCACCCTTTCCGGAAGCTACAGCCACAATGTTTTTCACTTTACCAAATCCGTTTTTCCCCGCATCGGTATTCACTTTGGCTTCTTTGGTAACCTGTTTTGCTTTAGCTGTGATATTTCCGCGGATTTTAATTGTGTCTTTCCCAAACGCATCTTCCAGTATTTTAACAGCAGCCTGCATAACAGAATTAATAAACGGATCAGAATCTTTTTCAAAGATCAAATCAAATTTAACGGAATTGTCATCCACCGTAAGTTTATCGACCATATCAAGCTCGATAATGTTTTTCCCATTGCCGGGATACAGTACTTTTTGCAATGTTTTTAATACGTTATCTTTATTAAGTTCCATAGTGTTAATACATTTAAATTATATAATTTGTAACTTACTACAAAGGTAACAAAGATTTGCCGGAATGGTTGACATCCACCTGTACTTTTTCCACCTGATTCGTCCTCATTTATCTAGTGTCATGTCAAGCCTAAGATGATGGTTAAATTGAAGTTATTTTTTGATTTTTTCAAAATAAAAAAAAGTAAGCATAGCCATAGCTACGTGAGTCTTTTTTTTATGAAGAAAAAAACGAAAAAGAACAAAACTTGGGGCGTCAGATTAGGCTTGACATGACACTAGTATAGCGTTTCTTAAATAACATAACTTGTCCGGCGAAGACGGGACCGTGTCCGGCGTAGCAGAGCGAAGACGGATCAATTGATCCAAAACCAGATAAACCTCGTAGGTTGAATAACCAACGGGGTAAACTGAAAATCCTAAATCTTAATTTCTAAATCCTAAACAATATCAAACCTGTACCGACGAATGACGGTAATACAAATTATAAATGTTCAATATAATTTGGTTATATTATTTATTCATAGTATTTTTGCACTCCGTTTGGTCAACGTGTCCTTATAGTGAATTGATTTTTAACAATAAAAAGAAATATTGTGGATACATTAAGTTACAAAACAAAGTCAGCAAACAAGGCTACCGTAAACAAAACATGGTACGTTGTTGATGCTGAAGATAAAGTGCTTGGACGCCTGGCATCAGGTATAGCCATGGTGCTCAGAGGCAAACATAAACCTGATTTTACCCCGCATGTGGATTGTGGCGACAATGTCATTGTCATCAATGCAGAAAAGGTGCGTTTGACAGGCAAAAAAATGACAGACAGGGAATACGTAAGAAATTCAGGTTACGTGGGTGGCAAATATACGACCACAGCAAAAGAGATTTTAGAAAAACAGCCTTATAAACTTGTAGAAAACGCTGTGAGGGGAATGTTGCCTCACAACCGTCTCGGACGTCAGATTTTCAAGAACCTGCATGTGTATGCCGGTCCTGAACATGAGCATAAAGCACAAAAACATCAAAATTTAGATTTAAACAGCATTAAGTAAAACATATGGATACAATCAATACAATTGGAAGAAGAAAACGTTCTGTTGCCCGCATCTATATGACAAGCGGCAAAGGAAATATTATCATCAACAAACGTAAAATGGAGGCGTATTTTCCATTGAAACAACATCAGAACATTGCACTTAAACCACTTGCTCTTACTGAAACCATGGGTAAATACGACATAAAAGTTACCTTGCGTGGTGGAGGTGTAACAGGACAAGCTGATGCTATGCGTCATGCAATAGCCAGGGCGTTGATGAAAATAGATCCGGAACATCATGCTGCGCTTAAACCTGCCGGCATGCTCACACGTGACCCCCGTGTTATTGAACGTAAAAAACCCGGACAGAAAAAAGCCCGTAAGAAATATCAATTTAGTAAACGTTAAAGGTTTAGCTGCTCAAACATTTTGTTTAGTATCTAAACCGGCAGGACCCGAAAGGCTACCTGTTGGTTGTTAAAAGTAAGAATGTAAACAAATTATTAAATTATGCCAAGAACAAATTTCAACGAATTGCTCGAAGCAGGTGTTCATTTTGGCCACCTGAAACGGAAATGGAATCCAAACATGGCTCCTTATATCTTTATGGAGCGTAATGAAATCCACATTATTGATCTTCACAAAACCATTGTGAAGCTGGACGAAGCGGCCAACGCTGCCAAGCAAATTGCAAAATCAGGACGTAAAATCCTGTTTGTGGCTACCAAAAAACAAGCAAAAGACCTTGTCGCCGAACGCGTGAAAGAAATCAAAATGCCTTACATTACCGAAAGGTGGTCGGGTGGTACATTGACAAACTTTCCAACCATCCGGAAAGCGGTTAAAAAAATGCAGTCTATTGATAAACAGCTCAATGATGGTACTTTTGAACGGTTATCAAAACGTGAGCGGTTGCAAATTGAACGCCAGCGTGCCAAACTGGAAAAAACACTCGGTAGTATTTCAGACCTGACACGCTTGCCTGCTGCTTTGTTTGCTGTTGATGTTTCCAAAGAATACATCGCTGTGCATGAAGCCAATAAACTCAACATTCCTGTGTTTGGAATTGTGGATACCAATTCAGATCCCATTCCTGTTGACTTCCCCATTCCTGCCAACGATGATGCTTCAAAATCCATTGATTTGGTTATGAACGTTGTCTGTAAAGCCATTGAGGAAGGCCTGGAAGAAAGAAAAGCTGAAAAAGAAAAATCAGCAGCCGAAAAGAAGGAAAAATCCCCAAAAGAACAAAAATCAGAAAGGCCGAGAACCACTAAAAAATCCGCTGCTAAAGTTGAAAGACCCGGTGAAAATGAAGAAAAAACGGACACTACAACTGATACCCCCGAAGCATCCGGAGAAAAAAACACGGAAGAAAAACCCGGCAAGACAGAAGAAAATAAATAATTGATTGTTTAACTTTTTTAAATATACACCATACAATGACTAAAATTTCTGCATCAGATGTGGCTAAATTGCGCAAAAAAACCGGTGCCGGTATGATGAATTGTAAAAAAGCCCTGACCGAAGCCGATGGCAATTATGATAAAGCCCAGGAAATCATCCGCGAAAAAGGACAAAGCATTGCCGACAAGCGCGCTGACAGAGAAACTTCCGAAGGTGCTGTCATAGCCAAAACTACCGATGATCATAAAACAGGTGTCATCATTTGTTTGAATTCAGAAACTGATTTTGTGGCCAAAAACGATGATTTTGTCAGTTTTGCCCATAAAATTGCTGATCTGGCTCTGGGTAAAAAACCGGAAAACATTGATAAACTAAAGACCCTTGAGTTGGATGGTAAACCCCTGGCTGATCAAATAAAAAACATGAGTGGCATCACAGGCGAAAAAATTGAACTCGGTTACTACGACATCATTCAGGGTGAGTATGTTGTTCCATACATTCACATGAACAATAAAATCGGGACCCTAGTGAGCACAAATGTTGAAACTGACCCGGATGTGGTGAAAAATGTTGCCATGCAGGTAGCCGCCATGAGTCCTGTTGCTATTGACAAAGACGAAGTTCCACAGGATGTCATTGACAGAGAAATGGAAATCGGACGACAACAAGCCAAAAACGAGGGAAAACCGGAACAAATCATTGATAAGATTGCTACCGGAAAAGTTGGGAAATTCATCAAAGAAAATACCCTGCTCAACCAGCCATTTACTCAAAACAACAAAATTACCGTTAAAGAATACCTCCAACAGGAAAACAAATCACTTACTGTTACCAACTTTAAAAGGTGGTCATTATCGTAATACAGATGTTGCGAAGTGAACTGGCGAATTGGCGAAAGGGTATTAGAATTTCAGATTTCCTGATATAGCAGGAAAATTAAGTGACACCTATTTTTTATTTTTTTGCAAATTTAAGGTGTCTTTTCTATTTTCCTATTTCTTTTTTATATTTTTTTGTAATATATTATAAATTTGTTGGTTATAAATAATGGGTCAGGTTTTCTAATGGTGCGTTATTCTACATTTTCAATTACATACACAGTTCCTTTACCTTTTCCAACACTCTTTATTACCTGTTCTTTTTTCATATATTCCTCTTTTTTTTATCTTTATGCCCAAATGCATAGGCTATGAAATACAAACGGGTACTACTTAAGCTTTCAGGGGAATCCCTGATGGGAGCCCAAAACAGTGGGATTTCTCCTGAACAACTTGACCAATATGTCAAAGACATAGCTCAGTTACACGATAAAAACACACAAATTGCTATTGTCATTGGCGGAGGTAATATTTTCAGAGGCCTTTCCGGTATAAGTGAAGGATTTGACAGGGTGACAGGTGATCAGATGGGCATGCTGGCAACCACAATAAACAGTTTGGCTTTTCAATCAGCATTGGAAAAAGCCGGCATGAAAACCAGTTTATTTACAGCTGTTCACATGCCTGCAATTGGCCCCGTATTCCATGCTAAAACGGTTATCAACGAACTGGAAAAACAGAACATAGTTGTGTTGGCAGGCGGTACGGGAAATCCATATTTCAGCACCGATACAGCATCTGCATTGAGGGCACTGGAAATCAAAGCCGATGTGTTTTTGAAAGGCACAAGAGTGGATGGTGTGTATTCCGATGACCCGGAAAAAAATCCGGATGCCATAAAATATCAATCCCTGAGTTTTGAAGAGGCCTGGAATAAAAAACTGAATGTGATGGATTTAACTGCCTTTACCTTATGCCAGGAAAACAATTTGCCCGTTATTGTGTTTAATATGAATGAGAAAAATACATTGGTTAACGTAATTTCTGATCCTAAAATTGGTACGTTGATTCATAATTAAGTATTTTTAACGCTGAAAAAATCATTACACTATGGATGAAGAAGCTAAATTTGCACTTGACACAGCAAAAGAAGGGATGGATAGTGCCCTTGATTATCTTGAGAAAGAATTTGCACACATGCGTGCAGGTAAAGCCGATGCCAGAATACTCAACGACATTAAAGTTGACTATTATGGCACCATGACACCACTGTATCAGGCTGCTAACCTCAGTACGCCGGATGCTAAAACCATCATGATTCAACCCTGGGATAAAAGCATGATCCCGGTGATAGAAAAGGCGATTATGGCAGCCAACCTCGGTTTTACGCCTGCAAACAACGGCGAATTGATCCGCATCAACATCCCGCCTCTCACCGAAGAAACAAGACGTGACCTGGTGAAAAAAGTGAAAAAAGAAGCTGAGAACGCTAAAATCAGCATCAGAAATCACCGCCGGGAAACAAACGATGAACTGAAAAAACTGGAAAAAAAAGGCCTTTCCGAAGATGCTCGTAAAGATTACGAACAAAAAGTACAGAAATTACACGATGAATACATCAAAAAAATTGATGAGAAAGCCCAGGCCAAAGAACAGGAAATCATGACCATCTAATGGCCTGTTTATTTTTCTTTAGTTTGAAACTACATTCTAAAATCTCACAGCATATATACTTTGGTTTGCCTAATCAATGAGTACTGATTATTCAAAAAAACGGATTTCCACAAAAAGGTTGACACAGATTGCACGAATTTACACGGATTTGCACGAATAAGGGGGACACGAATTACACGAATTTACACGAATAAGGGGGACACGAATTGCACAGATTTGCACGAATTGGGTTTAACCACAACTGTCTGTCAACCATGGCTGGTAAACCGGCAGGCAGGGTTTTTCACAGGATTACCCTTTTGTATTTTAAACTATCTTCGCCAAAATTAACC
>JAYENB010000086.1:0-11230 GCA_034721855.1 Bacteroidota bacterium | reverse complement strand
ATTGCACAGATTTGCACGAATTGGGTTTAACCACAACTGTCTGTCAACCATGGCTGGTAAACCGGCAGGCAGGGTTTTTCACAGGATTACCCTTTTGTATTTTAAACTATCTTCGCCAAAATTAACCAATAATCCCAATATCAATTTTGAAGCAGCGAGGTAATTTAATGTTTGCCTGATATTGCTGCTTGTCAAACACTCAATGGCTTTTGCTTCAAGGATTATTTTATCATAAACCACAAAATCTGCATTATACTTATGTTTCAAAATAATATCTTTATACCTGATCTTGTATTTTTTTCTCTTGAATAAGGAAACCCTGCTTTTTGAAATTCATACTCCAGGGCATCTTTATAAATAATTTCACTGTGCCCTTTACCCAGTAATTTATGGACTTCCATACATATCCCAATAATCTTATATGATTCTTCTTTGTATAATATTTTTCCCCCATATTTAATTCGTGTAAATTAGTGTAATTCGTGTCTATCTTCCAGCAAGTCACACAAATATTAAAACCTGTAATATACCCCCATGCCGGCACTGAATCCTTTAAACCTACTGCGGATGTCCATATCCTTATCAAAGATGGTTGTCACATCATGCACATACGCAGGTTCAATGTAGATGCTTAAGTGGTCACCAAATTTATATATCAGGTCTGCACTAATTTCCCAGCGTATGCCGGGACGTTTGAAATAAGATCTGTCAACTGAATACAATTGATTATCAGCATACATAACAAGGTTGGCATTAACCCCTGCAATGTAATTGAACACAGGTCCAGTTTTGATATTCGTTGCAAAATTAACCCCTTCAAGATGCAATCCGGCAAGCACAGGGATTTCGAAATAAGTGTATGAATTATGGTATTTATGAGTAGTGTTGTGATAAAGGGTATCACTTTCGTATGGCCATATAACGCGGCCTTCAATATCATCTTCAATGAGCATCAGTTGTTGTGAATGTTCAAAGACATTATTAATGCTGCTGAAATATATACCAGTCTGCATCATAAAATGGTTTCTTACCATGTTAAAACGCAACCCAAAACGATAGGAAAAATCGCTGTAATACCGGTTTTGTTCATATATTTCTTTAACCTCCTCATTAAGAAAGGCTATGTCCTGAGTGAAAAAACTCATACCGCCATACCAGCCCTGTTCAAAGAAGTTGAGATCTTTCACAATGGGTTCTCCGGCAAAATCATAAGCAAGTGTGTCAGGTCTCATAGTGATGTCGCTAAGATTCCCAACCAGCCAGACATTATTAACCGGAACCAGCAAAGGTAGCCTGGAAGGAAGTTTGACTAGCGACAAAGGTTCTTTTTTCTTTTTCTGTACATTGTGAGCTGTCATGCTTGTACTTATGCCGGCATTTTGTGTCGCAGATTCATCAGAGATTTCCTTTTGTTCTGAACCATTGATGTTTCCGGTAAAGTCTTCAGTTTCTTCCGTATTTGATTTTATTTGTTCCTTACGGGCATCAACGGCTTCATGTTTCAGAATATGTTTGTTTTCTGTTTTTTGATCTTCATTGTCATTGTATGTTGCTGAGGCAGGGGGTGTTTCATTTTCTGTTGATGCAGTTTCTGCCATATCGGAACGTAATGCCATGAAATCTGCATTTTGCTGTTTTTCTTCACGTTTTTCAGGGTTCAGCACATTGGTTTTTTCAACAAAAAAAGCGTTTTCAACAGAAAACATAGATTCCGGAACAGGAGAAGTTGCCCGCGGTTCTGTTAAACTTACTACGGCAGCAGTGCCACCAACCAAAGCCATGCCGGCATAATAGATATTGATGTGTGCCGGGTTAAACCTCAGGAATTGTTTCCACCATACTTTTGTGGCAATGCGTGACCAAAGGCTGGCAGAAGGCTTTGTGCTAAAATTACCAAGTTGATTTTTGGCAAGGTATTCCACGCGCATATTGTCAAGTGAAGACTTCATGCCCGACCACGATGATTTGGGTGGTTTTACTGCATGATCCTCAAAAGCTGTTTTGAAGACATCTTCAATATGGTTATGCTTTCCTGCCATTTATTTCTATTCTTTTACTTTTGATTCTTGTTCCAATTTTATCAATTTAGACTTTAACATGTTTCTTGCTCTCGAATACTGGGATTTTGATGTTCCAATGTGAATTCCCAGCATATCTGCAATTTCTCTGTGTTTATATCCTTCAACAGCATACAAGTTAAATATCAATCTAAATCCTTCAGGCAAACTGTTTATTGCTATCATCATCTCTTCTTTTGTAAAATCAACATCGGAAAATTCAAAATTCTTCATGTTGATTTCTCTGACATCATCAAAATTATCAAACTGCTGTTTTTTGTGTTTTCGGATGTATCCGATAGCAGCATTGATCAATATTCTTTTCATCCAGCCTTCAAAAGAACCTGTGCCCTTAAATTGCCTGATGTTCTGAAAAATACTAATGAAAGCTTCCTGTAACATATCCTCTGCTTCCGATGCATGAGATGCATACCTCATGGCCATTCCGTACAGTATTGGTGAATACATGTCATAAAGCGCCTTTTGGGGCTTCCTTTGCATTTTTTTACAGCCTTCAATTATTTTTTCCAGGTCTTGCATTCAGGCTTATTTTATAGATAATACAACATGCTAAATGGTTGCATGTTTAAACAAATTAACATATTTTATATGTCTTCTGCTAATTTTTTTTTAATTTAGCATTAAAATTTTTCGGTATGGACATTTTTGAATGGGCAGATCTTGAAATGCAGGTGCTGGAATGCACAAAGTGTGTACTTTCCCAAACCCGAAATAAACCTGTTTTTGGACAGGGGCCACCTGACGCCAAAATTTTCATCATTGGCGAAGGTCCCGGTGCTGAAGAAGACAAAAAAGGCTTGCCTTTTGTCGGCAGATCCGGCCAACTGCTTGATAAAATACTGGAAGCCTGCAATTTTACACGGGAAAAACACGTGTTTATCGGCAACATAGTGAAATGCAGACCGCCGGGAAACCGCACACCCAAACCCGACGAAAAAGAAGCCTGCCTGCCATACCTGATGAAACAAATTGATATGCTTGATCCTCCCATCATCATTCTTTTGGGTGGCACTGCATTGAAAGGATTAATTGATCCGCAGGCAAAAATTACCCAATGTAGAGGCACATGGATAGAATGGAACAACCGGATTGTAATGCCCACGTATCACCCATCTGCTTTGTTACGTACACCAGCCCGCAAAACAGAAGCATGGGAAGATTTTAAAAAAGTGTTCCACAAATACAGGGAAATTGTGGATGCGTCGCATACTTCGCCGCACATTCCTGTGTGATATTTGGCTAAAGCCACCAGCTGTCAGGCCATCTGTTATACAAGTCAGCATCAAAATTGTGTTATCGTTATTTGATGGTAAGCAATTTAATATATCTTCCGTTATAACATCATTTTTCACCTACATCATAAAGCTTACAATTTCTTATGCATATCCCAGGGATGAAGATGTTTAATCCCTTTGTAATCCGAATATTTTTCTTCATCCATTGTAATCAAGTATTTATCATGGTTATCCTTAAGGCTGAGCATATTTCCTGTTTCCCGCTCAAAACAATTTCATCAAAATACAAATATTCTGTATTAAAATAAAAAAGGTTTTCAGGCATTACGCCATCATCAACAAGGCTTTGCATAATTTGCCGGATAAGATAACTTTTTCCGGAACGTCGTTGCCCTACAAGCACTTTTACCAGCCTGTTGCCTGTGTATTTTTTTACAAATCTACTAAATATTCAATTCCATTTGAATTTTTACACATTTATTTTATTTTTTCAACCCGATTTGATTTTTTGATTTACCGATGTAGTACAATTTGGGAAAATAACAAAACATGTGCAGTGTTTACCAATATATTTACTGCTCAGAACCACCAATAAAAATAACTACTCACCGCAGAAACTACACGAATGCACGAATGTGTGATAGCACGATAGCACGAACGAACGATTTTTATCACCATCGTTTTATCTTTCTTTCCTAATGGATTGTTGCCCATAATCGGGAATGCGATAAATCGCATCCCTACAGTGTACAATCTCTCCGTCTCACACCATCGTTCCTTCCCCCTATCGTGCTATCGTTCCTTCGTGCCATCATTTCATCGCGTCTTAGCGTCTCTGCGGTAACAGACGGTAACAATTATATGTGTCTGAATAGTTAAAAATCAGGTATGAATTCATTATCTTTGTTAAAATTTTAATACAGGCCTAATGCGAATTGGATTTGACGCAAAACGTGCATTTTATAACAACAGCGGACTGGGAAATTACAGCAGGGATACGATTTTATCGCTTTATAAATATTATCCCGAACACAACTATTTTTTATACACTCCCAACAAACGGAATCCCATTTCTTTTTTGCCGAGAGATAAAAATCTCCATATAGTTAAGCCCACCGGGCTCAATAAACTTTCACAGTCCTATTGGCGCAGTATCAGCCTGGGGAAACAATTGCACAAAGATAAACTTGATATTTATCACGGCCTCAGCAATGAACTTCCGGCCAACATCATACAGGCAGAAATTAAAAAAGTAGTCAGTATCCATGATCTCATTTTTCTACGGTATCCCGAATTGTACAATTCCGTGGACAGGGATATTTACCAGCAAAAGTTTTTTGAAGCCAGTCTCGCTGCTGACAAGATCATTGCCATGTCACATCAGACAAAACAAGATATTATTTCCTTTTTTCATACGAGGGAAGAAGACATTGAGGTGATACACCAGGGATGTAATCCTATTTTCTACGACAAGGTGCCACAACAAAAGAGAACGTATATAATAAAAAAATACAATCTTCCCGAAACTTATATTCTCAGTGTAGGGACCCTGGAAAAACGAAAAAATGCTTTAAAAATACTGGAAGGAATGACAGCCAACAAGATTGATTATCCTCTTGTTTTTGTTGGGAAACCCACTTCTTATTACAAAGACCTCTATCATTACGTTAAACACCATGGCATGGAAAATAGGGTGTTTTTTCTGCATGATATCCCAACCGGAGATTTGCCTGCCATTTACCAGGCAGCACGTGTATTCATTTATCCTTCCATTTTTGAGGGTTTTGGTATTCCCATCCTTGAAGCGATGAACTCCGGAACACCAGTCATAACCAATAAATACGGTTGTTTTGTTGAAGCTGGTGGTGATGCTGCCATATATATCAATCCAAATTACCCCGAAGAAATCGGGAAAGCGGTAAATCAAGTACTCAACGATGAGCAAAAATCCCGTGAGATGACAGAAAAAGGTTATAAACACGTTGAAAAATTCAGACAGGATATTATCACAACTCAGTTAATGGACCTTTATAAATCATTGCTGGAATAGAAAAGTACATGATGTGTAACTTTTCAGGCGCATTTTGCACGATGGCACGATAGGGAGATGGAGTGGTTTTATTTTGGTTTATTTGGGCGTGCCCCTGATTTCTAAGGCGGAGCTAAAAAAACTTTACGAAAATTTGGAACTTTCGTAAAGTTCAAACGCCCCGCCTTAAAAATCAGGGTCGGTCTGCGGCTATTAGCTGCTTTGCTTCGCCTTCAGCCTGTTTTGCTGTGGACAGGAGCTTCATTTGTCGCTCTGCCACAGCAACAGGCTGTAAGGCTCATCATCAGCAGGCTAACCGCCTCCGCCCTCACGCGGGTGGGTGAGAGCACGAAAGCACGACGGGGCAATGGAAAGAGAAAGATATGGAAAAAATAAGGACATATAAATAACGAAAGCACGATTGCGAGATAGACCGATGGAAGGAGATAATAAGATGTAAATAAATAACATAATCCACTCTATGAAAAATACGAATATATTATCGCCATGTTAATCACTATGTACACGAATCCAGACCAATGGAAATCATGAAAAAACCTATACATCTCGTGCTATCTCGCTTTCGTGCTATCTTTCAATGGTGCTATCTTGATAGTCCATTAAAATTTATAACTTTGTAACCTTGCCCGGCGACAGACGGGTCTCCGTCTTTGCTGTGAACAGTTACTTTTGTTGATATACATTTATTTTTTCATGTTCAAATTGTTTAGTTACTAATATGAACAAACAAGACATAAAAGATTGCCTGACAACACTGAATAAAGGAGGTGTCATTTTGTATCCCACAGATACTATTTGGGGCATTGGCTGCGACGCCACAAATGCGGATGCCGTGGATAAACTATACACCATCAAACAACGAGACAAACAAAAACCTATGATCATTTTACTGGACAATATCAATCGGATCATGTCATACGTGGATAAACCTCCGGAAGTTGCTCTTGATGTCATAGAGTTAAGCAATCAACCTTTAACCATGGTATTTGACAATGCAAAAAACCTGCCTGAAAACCTGATAGGTCAGGATGGAAGTATTGCCATACGGGTTGTCAAAAATAAATCCATTGTTGAACTTGTCAAGCGCTTTAAGAGGCCCCTGGTTTCTACTTCTGCTAATGTTGCAGGGGAACCACCGGCTTTGAGTTTTGATGATATTCCCAGCAAACTTAAAACCATGGTAGATTACGTGTGCACATCTCACAGAAGTGACGTCACGCAAAAAAGATCCGCCATCATCAGGATAAAACAAGACGGTGAAATTATTTTTTTAAGGAAATAGGCAAATCAAAAATTTTATTTGTAATTTTAGGCTATGAACATTCATTTTCTGAGATCGGTAACTCCCAGGTGGGTCATTTTTGCTATTGATCTGTCTATATGCTTGTTTTCAATTGTTTTTGCCTATTATCTCAGGTTCAATTTTGAAATCCCGCAAGCCAACGTTGAGGTGCTCAGCATTATCATTCCATTGGTATTGTTCGTCAGGGCCGTCAGTTTCGCCATCAGTAAAACCTACATTGGCCTGGTACGATACACCAGCACAAAAGATGTACAACGTTTGTTTGTGGTGTTACTCATTGGCAGTGCCTTTTTGATTTTGCTTAACATCGTGGCTTTCCAGATAATCGAAACTTACATTGTTCCTACCTCAGTAGTAATTATAGATTTTTTCATCACTGTGCTAGGCATGATATTTTTCAGACTTGTGATTAAAAATATCTTTTTTGAATTTCAAAATCCACGCAAAGAACGCAGCAATGTGGTTATTCTGGGAACCGATGAAACCAGCCTGACAACCAAACGAACCATTGAAAGGGATGTGGAATCAAAAAACAATGTCATAGGTTTTATTGATTATGATGAGGATGTCATAGGCAATAAAATTGAAGACATCAAAGTGTATGGTATCGATGACCTCGAAAACCTGATTGCACGCCATTCAATTGAAACCCTGATCATTGCCAATAAAAAAATCCCGGTTCAATATAAACAACAAGTCATTGATATCTGCCTTGACAATGGGGTAAAAACACTAACCATTCCAGACGTCACACATTGGATCAACGGCGAATTGACATTCAGGCAAATAAAAGAAATTAAAATTGAAGATTTGCTGGAAAGGAATCCCATCCAACTGGATAAAAAACAGATTAACAATCAGCTTACCAACAAAACTATCCTGATTACCGGTGCAGCAGGAAGCATCGGCAGTGAAATCATGCGCCAGATCACAGGTTTTAAACCCAAAATGATCGTGCTGTTTGACCAGGCGGAAAGCCCCATGTATGACCTTGAACTTGAAATGTGTGAACAGCTTAATTTTACCCGGTACAAAACCATCATTGGTGATGTTACCAACAAAAAACAGGTTGAGCACATGTTTGAATCTTATCACCCTGATTATGTTTATCATGCGGCTGCCTACAAACACGTACCAATGATGGAGCATAATCCTTCTGAAGCCGTAAGAACCAATGTTTTTGGAACTCAATTGGTTGCTGATGCCGCCGTAAAATATGCAGTGAAAAAGTTTGTCATGGTGTCCACTGATAAAGCGGTAAATCCCACCAACGTCATGGGGGCCAGCAAACGTATCGCTGAAATTTATACCCAATCGCTCAATACCCAACAAACCCATACACGTTTCATCACAACACGGTTTGGCAATGTGCTTGGGTCAAACGGTTCTGTAATCCCACGCTTTCAAAAGCAGATAGAAAACGGTGGGCCCATTACCATTACCCATCCCGAAGTTACCCGGTATTTTATGACCATTTCTGAAGCATGCCAGCTTGTGCTTGAAGCAGGTTCCATGGGGAAAGGTGGTGAGATTTTTATTTTTGATATGGGTAAAAGCATAAAGATAATCAACCTGGCCAAACGCATGGTGAAATTGTCAGGCATGGAACTGGGCAAAGACATTCAGATGACTTTTATCGGGCTCCGGCCTGGTGAAAAACTCTATGAAGAATTGCTCGCTACCAAAGAAAACACGAGCCCTACTTACCACGAACAAATTATGATTGCCAAAGTCAGAACCTACGATTTTGAGTATATCAACAATGAAATCAATTCACTCACCAAAATACCTTTTCATGCTTCGGATTTGGATATTGTCAAAAAAATGAAATCCATTGTGCCCGAATTTAGAAGCCAGAATTCAATTTATGAATCCCTGGACACAAACGGGGAATAAACCCATACCCCCGTTTTATGAAAACATTATACCAACTTATACCGTAAATAAATAAAACATCAAGCATGATGAAACAGCTAATTGTATGTGTTTTAATATTACTGTTGTCAGAAAATATAAAAGCCCAGGATCTGATACTTACAAACAATGGCGATTCCATCAATTGTAAGATCACAAAAATCCAGACTCAAAACATACACTACCGCATTGATGATAAAAACAACCACATCGCTTCAACCGCCATAAAGAAATATACATTTAATTTTTATCCTGTCACTACCACACCCGTATCATAACCAAACTTATCACAACAATATAAATATAACCAAAATGGGAAGCCTGATATTGAATCTAAAAATATCATTAAATATCCCGATTTCAGAATTACTTACCGGGGTGGGTACAGCTACCGGCTTGCACCAATTGACCCTAATACACCTGATGATTTTGTAAACTACATGGAAAAATTAAAATCAGGATTTCACCTGGGTGGTGATGTGACATATTTTTTCTCCGAAGCATGGGGAATCGGGGCAAAAGGCAGTTTATACAAAGCATCAAACTGCATTGACAACATTTATCTTGAGGATGAAAACGGAAACCGGATGTATGGTAAAATGAGTGATAACATTACCATTTCTTTTGCCGGAGCAACATTAACCACAGATTTGTTCAAACAAAATCGTAAGAACAGGTTACTATTGAGTTTTTCATTGGGGTATTTTTGGTATAAAAACGATATGATTGTAATTGATATGTATAAAGTAAAAGGAAACACCTTCGGCACAGCATTAAATCTAGATTATGATCTTGAATTGTCTGAACATCTTTCTCTGGGGTTCATGACATCACTTTATGCTGGTTCAATGTCAGAATATACCATCAGCGATGGAATGACAACACTTACCGTAGATTTGGATGCTCAACACCTGGAAAGCCTAACCAGATTTGATTTATCAGTGGGATTGAGTATTTTACTTTGAGCATTTCACATTCACTGATAAAAAATAAACCCATGTATTGTAATCCCAAATGTTACGCTATCAACCCCTCCGGATACACTGCAGTAATGGTTTTATTTTGGTTGTCAATTTCCTGTATCATGTCTTCATGACAGGGCAAAAGCACGTCTCCTGTTTCGAAACGTACTTCAAATAAAGGATTATTCTTGTTGTCAAGGTAATTGATAATTTCACCTGTCATGCCGGAGGTTTCATCTTTCAGCAAAAACCCCACAAGCATGTCGGGATGATTGTATGCTGCTTCAACCTTCTCAAAAAATCCGGCTGACATGTAACACTCAACATTAATAAATGATTTCGCCTGTTCTTTCGATGTGATGTTTTCAAAAGACACTACCGGGTTATTTCCCTCCCCCTGAATATCTGACACAAAAAAAGGAACCAGCGTTCCGTGTAATTTCAGGAACACTGCTTTAGATACATTAATGCAATCAAATGTTGTTTCTTTTTCAAGGCTTATGATCACGGCACCTTTATACCCAAAAACCTTTTTTACAAAACCAACCCGGACAAAATCTTCAGCGTGAAGCATGAGGTAAAAAATTATGAAACTAATCAGTCGTTATTTAATCTGTTTTGCCACAGATTTCTTTTTTATTATCAATTAAAGCTGCTGAGTAGAAACAAGATGATTATTTTTCTTTTTTATCCTCTTCTTCTGCTGACTTGTCTTCTGCTTTGGGTTCAGATTTTTCTTCTTTTTCCGCTTCTTTCTTTTCCTCAGTTTTGGCTTCGGATTTCTCTTCAGCCTTTTCTTCAGATTTTTCTTCTGGCTTGGCTTCCGCTTTTTCTTCCGGTTTAGACTCAGGCTTTTCTTCTACCTTTTCTTCCGGTTTATCTTCAGATTTTTCTTCTGTTTCTGCTTCAGCTTTTTGTTTTTCTTCTTCTTCTTTGCGTTTGGCTTCTTCTTTTTCCATCTGTTCCTGGATAGCTGCTTCCTTAGCTTCACGCACTTTCTTTTCTTTTTCAAACCGCTCTTTTACAGAATCTTCTTTGGCTTCTCTGATTTTGTCATGTTCAGCCTTAATCTGCAGCTCTTTGTCTTGCAACCAGCTTTCAAAACGCTTTTCAGCCTCAGCTTCATCAAAAGCCCCTTTTCTGACACCATCAAGCAGGTGTTTTTTCATCATAACGCCTTTTTCAGATAAAATGGATCGGCAGGTATCAGAGGGGCTTGCCCCTTTTTGAACCCAATAAAGGGCCCTGTCAAAATCCAATTCAACTGTGGCAGGTTGATCTGATGGATTGAATGTACCAATCCGTTCAATATTTTTACCATCCCGTGGCGCCCTGCCATCTGCAACTACGATATGATAGAAAGGAATCCGCTTTCTACCATGCCTTGCTAATCTTATCTTTACTGGCATAAATTACTTTTTATTAATGAATACTAAATTTTTCAGGCCTGCAAAGATACAGCATTGTTTTTAAAATAAAAAATCCTGGTAAGTTTTTACAGCAATTCCGCAGCTTCAGAAATAATTTCCCTGTTATAAGCCTTAAAAAGAAACAGGCATAACAATCCCTTTCCGCCGATAAACGTCAGATTAAGCTTTTAATATGTCAGGTTTACATGTTACCTCCTTTTGGTTTTATCGTTGTTTTTTCCTGAATTCATGAGCAGGACATCTCAAATACATAGCCCT
>JAYENB010000085.1:0-4080 GCA_034721855.1 Bacteroidota bacterium | reverse complement strand
CAGAAAGCGGCATCAGCATACATTACGTGAATGAAATATACGATGAAGGAAATATAATTTTACAGGCACGATGTCCTGTTTATTCCAATGACACTCCCGAAACGCTTGGAGCAAGGATACATAAACTGGAATACCGGTATTATCCGCAATGCATTGAGCAACTCATTGAGATGGATTTACTATAAACCGCCATTCAAGATTTTTCCAGTATTCCACTGCATAATCAATTCCCACTCGGGGTGCGCATGAATATTTTGGTTGCAAACCATCATCCAGCAGGTATATTCGTTTGGATGTGCTGAGATTTTCATAATTAAAATTTTTATCAATGCCGAGGGTTTTGGTAACCCTTCCCGGTCCTTTTATGTTATCTATACCTCTTATCAGTACAGCTTGTGGTACATTTTTTTCGCCGGCAACAATATTCATCATCCAGTACATCCCATATATAAGGTATATGTATAATATGCCTCCTGGGTAATACATGGGGTCCGTTCTTTTTGTCCGTCCCTTTTTGGCATGACAGGCCATATCCTCTTCACCACGATAGGCCTCTGTTTCTGTAATGCGAAAAGAAACGGTGGTTTTATCGGTTTTCAATACCAGGATTTTCCCCAGCAAATCAGGTGCTAACTCAAGCACATCCCTGGTAAAATAATCATCTTTTAATTTTTGGTAGTTTTCCACTATTATAAATTTAACAATATTAATGAGTCCACTCTAAAAAAAATAAAAATATAAAGGATTGCCACTAAGACACAAAGACACAAAGTTTTCAAAAGAATTAAAAATCTGGAGTATATGCTTTGTGATTTCTTTGTGTCATTATGACTTCGTGACAGAAAATAACGTTTTAGAATAAACTCAAAATTCAAAATTATATCTGATATCTTCTTTCTGTCGTCAATACATAATTTTTTCTTCAAAATCATTCCAGGTTTTAAAAACAATTTTTCCTTCCTCCTGCATCATTTGTCGTGTGGGGATAGTACGTTCCCTGATTGATTTTCCAAGTTCCTTATAAATAAATTCATCGTCGAAACCTGACTTTGCAGCTTCTTCCCTGCCGGAGGCAAAATACAATTTATCCAGCCTGGCCCAATAAATTGCCCCAAGGCACATAGGGCAAGGTTCACAAGACGCGTAAATTTCGCATCCGGAAAGATCAAAGGTTTTTAACTTTTCTGTTGCCTTTCTGATTGCATTTATTTCGGCATGTGCAGTTGGGTCATTTGTCTGTGTCACTGAATTAGAGGCTTCGGCGATAATTTCTCCATCCTTCACGATAACAGCACCAAACGGGCCGTTACCTGACGGGATGTTGTCTTTTGCCAACTGAATGGTTTTCTGCATAAATTTTTCCTGAAACATAGTTTTGTGATTAATTCCCCATAAAAATAATGAATAAAAACAAGCTACAAAACAAGCACCTGTAGAAGTTTCTAATGTGTCTTCATTTAACATACTCAGGCTTGCAATAATAAAGAAAGCGCTAAACAAGTAATTTTTCATTCCATTTTTGCTAACAACCGGTAATATCCACCCCAGCAAAAACAAAATAAAACCAAACACACCAAAAGCAACGAACATGGTTAGGTATTGATTGTGTGATCTTCGTCTGTATTCTGGCAACAATGGTGAATTGTCTTCCCTGTATTGGTGCTTAAAACTGTCGTTTACATCTCCCGTTCCAACGCCGGTAAAAATATTTTCCATAGCAATACGCCACCCTGTTTCTAAATACACGATGCGTTGCACCAATGATTTCCCGGAAGGATTTCCCCCGTTAAAATACACATGAACCTGCCAGATGATTTCATATACCCTGGAATTCAAACCTTGTTTGTTTTTAAACTTGTAATTGGTAACTCCTGATTCAACAGCTTTTATTTCACTTTTTGTCAATGCATTCACAGCCTGAGCGTCTTTAAATTCACCTTTTGATGTTAAATACCGGATCAATACATTTTTAATTTCATAACCGTTTTTACACAATGAATCATATTTGATGTTACTGCGTTTATTCCATGCTCTTTTCATTTCGTTCAGAGCAAGAAATCTATACACTTGATTTCCGTTTTCAAGCTGGTTAGAATGCAGATTATGTTTATATTGATATCCTTTATTTGTTTTTAAATTCAGTGTTTCGGGATATGGATTTTCAGGGTGATAAAACGTATGTAATTGTTTTCCCAGATAAAAACCTATGACAAGTATCAGAACTATTAATGAAATAAAAATTAGTTTTTTTTTGATTTTATCCCGGATGGTCTTCCTGTATATGAAAATCATAACAATCAACGTAATGAATGTGATAATAAGTCCTGTTATTACCTGCAAAAGAATCATGGAAGCCACATTCACGCTTATGCTCATCAGATACAAAACTCGCAAATATGCAAGCTGTGTTTTTCTGAACATCCACCAGGCAACAAATATCGCCAGTGACATCATTAAACTCAGGCGAATATGATTTGTAAACAAGGCATAATTTCTGGGTTCATCAATTTCATGTCCGGCCAAACCGTACTTGGCCAACAATATGCTTATTCCGGAAACAAACATCCCTATCAAAAATACATGGAGGACAATGTTTCTGCCAACACGATTTAATGCAGGCAGGGATGCAATAAAGACGGGTAACAAAAGCAGGGGGATTTTTTTCCTCAGGTCTTCAGTAGCGTAATCAAAATTACTGGTGTTCCACAACCATATAAGGTGAAGTAAATAAATCAAAACAAACCACCACACCTCAGAATTTGCCCAAAGACGCTTTTTATAGGGAAAAACAAAAGCACCGGCAAGCCATATCAAACCGATGAACCCAATAGCAAGGCTGGAAAACAGATGTGAAAAAGGAATACTGGCAACAAGAATACTGAGGCCAAGCAAATACAACAGCTTAAGGGTAGGTTCAAGCTTACTATACATATAATTATTTTTGGGGGGCAGCTTAGTTTATTTTGTCCAGTTTTCTATTTGCAAGTTTGAGATTCGTTCAAACTCTTTTTCGTTATTGGTCACAAGGATTAAATTAAGACTCCTGGCATGAGAGGCAATTAACGTATCCAATGGACCTATGGGGGTGCCTTTTTTCTCCAAATCTGCCCTTATTTTGCCATATTCTAACGTTGCAAAATAATCAAAATCAACAACTGCAAGAGGTGTCAAAAATTTATTTAGAGCTTCTTGATTCTTCGTTGGTTTTGAACTTTTCATAACCCCATAATGTAATTCAGCTAAGGTAATAGAAGAAATTCCAATTGAACCTAAAGATAAATCATCAAATCGTTCTAAAACCTTGTAAGGTCTTTTTTTGATGATATAAATACAGATATTTGTATCAAGTAAATATTCCATTAATTAAGCGGTTCTCGTTGTTGATTATCCGGTTGTTCTCTATCATCCATAAAATCCGAAGTAAATGCATTTAAACTTTCAAACAAATTCTGCCATGGTTTATGGTAAGGAATAATGTACAAAGAATTTCCAACTTTTTTCAAATAAACCTTGTCATCGTCTATTTTCATGTGTTTTGGAATTTTTATGGATTGAAATCCCTTTTTATTTTTTATGTCAATTGTTCTGAATTCCATATTCTTTTATTTAGTGTCCGTCCATAATGTCCGATTTCTGCGTTACGCTCGCATTTAAAACAGTCATTTACGAAAGTAAACCTCTTGGTTTTAAATACTTCGCAAGCCTTGAACTCGAACATTATGAATTAGACACTTACTTTATAGACAAACTCTATTTAAGTACAAAGATAACAAATTTTGTAAATACTCAGTGCTAAAATTGAGCCCAGTCTAAAAAGGCATTGCTTTGCCACTAAGACACTAAGACACAAAGTATCACAAAGATTAAAGCATTGTAATTCTGTCCTTTGTGTATCTTGGTGTCTTAGTGACTTTGTGGCATTTTTCATTTTTTTGATTTTTTAGACCGTGCTCAAAATTAAAAACATTAACTATTCAGACGCATATGATTTTCACCGCAAAGACGGAGACCCGTCTGTCGCCGGGCAAGGTTACTAAGAAATTGAATATTTTGGACACATAGACGTTTAACATCGGTTAA
>JAYENB010000084.1:0-4084 GCA_034721855.1 Bacteroidota bacterium | reverse complement strand
TAACATTTTACACATTGGGATTTGGGTATTGATTAGGTCAATTAGGTCAATTAGGTCAATTAGAAATTATAAAAATGTATAAACTAAGAAATTGATGTTAAATAAATATACTGTGAATGGTTACAATCTCCTTAATTTCAACCCTAAAGCATGTTGAAATATTTTTCACAAATTCTCTGACATAAAACCCGAATAAAACCACATAATTCATATTTTTATAATCCAGCAAAACATTTTATTTATATGCGTAATTTTACACACCTTCATGTTCACTCTGAGTATTCTGTACTTGATGGATTGGCTAAGACACAAGAACTGGTGGATCTGGCAAAGGCAGATGGGATGACATCCCTTGCTCTTACAGATCACGGCACCATGTTTGGCGTTAAGGAATTTTATGATAATTGCCGTAACGCCGGCATTAAACCCATCATTGGATGTGAAGTGTATGTCGCTCACAGGGGAAGGTTTCGTAAAGAAAACAAAGAAGACAGGGCAGGATACCACCTAACATTGCTGGCAAAAAACCTGACCGGATATCACAACTTATTGAAACTCGCCACTTTATCAAGCATAGAAGGTTTTTATTATAAACCCAGAATTGACCATGAACTACTTGAACAGTACCATGAAGGCCTGGTTGTTAGTTCTGCATGCCTTGGTGGTGAGATTCCGCAATATATTCTTAAAGACAAGATTGAGGAAGCATCTAAACAAATTGAGTGGTTTAAAAACCTGTTCGGAGATGATTTTTACCTGGAATTGATGCGGCACAAAACCGATGACCCAAAAATGAAAGCCCAAACCTACGACAGACAGGTTGTGGTCAATAAAAAGCTGGTTGAACTTGCGGCCAAACATGAGGTAAAACTTATTGCCACCAATGATGTGCATTTTGCAAAAGAAAAAGATGCCGAAACACATGATCTGCTTATCTGTCTCGTAACAAATAGTGAAAGGGATAACCCAAATCGCCTCAGATACACCAAGCAGGAATGGCTCAAAACAAGGGAAGAAATGGAAACGCTTTTTTCAGATATCCCTGAAGCCATTGATAATACCATGGAGGTGGCAGATAAAATTGAAACTTATGAGTTGAATTCACCACCCATTATGCCGGTGTTTGAAATACCTGAATCTTTCGGCATAGAAGAATCTTATCGCCAAAAATTTGATGAAGCTGCTTTACGAAAAGAATTTTCAGATGATACTTTTGAACGACTTGGAGGATACGAAAAAGTGTTGCGTATCAAGTTTGAATCAGATTACTTAGAAAAACTGGTCTATGATGGAGCAAAATTACGGTATGGCGATAAGCTTGATAACGATAACTCCATCCGTGAACGCATAGATTTTGAATTGAATACCATCAAAACAATGGGCTTCCCCGGGTATTTCCTGATTGTCCAGGATTTCATCAATGAAGCTAAAAAAATGGGAGTTATTGTAGGGCCGGGGCGCGGTTCTGCAGCAGGGTCTGTGGTATCATACTCAACGGGTATTACCAGTGTAGATCCCATTAAATATGAGTTGCTGTTTGAACGGTTTTTAAATCCAGACAGAATTTCCATGCCTGATATTGACATTGATTTTGATGATGATGGAAGGGAAAAAGTGCTGAATTACGTGCGCAAAAAATATGGTAATGACAATGTAGCGCATATTTGTACCATTGGTACCATGGCAACAAAATCTGCCATCCGCGATGTGGCCAGAATCTTAAAACTGCCCCTATCTGAAGCGGATCGCCTCGCCAAAATGGTGCCTGAAAAACCAAAAATTACTTTTAAAGAAGCGTTTAATGAAAATCCTGATCTGAAAAAAGAAGCCGAATCCGGAACGGAACTTGTCAAAGAAGTATTGAAATTTGCCCAGGAAATTGAAGGTACCGTCAGGCAAATAGGCACCCATGCATGTGGTGTCCTTATAGGGAAAGGAGGACTTGAAAACCATTTGCCGCTGATGAAATTGCCGGATACCAAAATGATGGTGACGCAATACCACGGCGACCTGGTAGAGCCAATTGGCATGTTGAAAATGGATTTCCTGGGGCTCAAAACATTGTCCATCATAAGAACTACCATCAATAACATCAAAGATGCCAAAGGGGTGGAAATTGATATGAATAATCTCCCTCGTGGGGATAAAAAAACGTATCAACTTTTCAGCAAAGGACAAACCACCGGTATATTCCAGTTTGAGTCGGATAACATGAAAAAATACCTCAAACAGCTCAAACCTAGCCGGTTTATGGATTTAGTGGCGATGAATGCATTACACAGGCCTGGACCGATGCAATATATCCCTTCCTATATCCATAGAAAATACGGAAAAGAAAAAATTGAATACGACCATCCTATCATGGAAGAATACCTCCAGGAAACCTTTGGCATTACAGTTTTTCAGGAACAAGTGATGTTGTTGTCGAGACGCCTCGCCGGATTTACCCGCGGCGAAAGCGATACCCTCAGAAAAGCCATGGGCAAAAAGAAATTCGACCTGATGGATAAACTGAAAGTAAAGTTTAAAGAAGGGTGTCTGGAAAATCCTGAATTTTTGGACGGATGTAAACAAGTGAAAAAAAGTCCGGAAAAGCTGATTGATAAAATCTGGAAAGACTGGGAAAATTTTGCTTCCTATGCATTCAACAAATCCCACGCTGTCTGTTATGCCGAACTGGCTTATACCACAACATACCTTAAAGCTAATTACCCGGCAGAATTTATGGCTGCCGTGATGACACGCAACCAGGATGAAATATCAAAAATCAGTGCCCAGATGGAAGAATGCAGGCGTTTGGGTATCAAAGTGCTGGGACCCAGTGTTAACGACAGTTTTTCTACTTTCCATGTGGACGAAAATGATAATGTGCGTTTTGGTATGAATGCCATCAAAGGAGTAGGCTCCAATGCCGTTAAGCAAATTATTAAACAACGTGAAAAAGACGGGAAATATAAAAATGTTTTCGATTTTATCTCCAGGGTGGACTTACATCAGGTCAATAAAAAAAGCATTGAATCGTTGGTTTATGGCGGTGGTTTAGATTGTTTCGATGGTATTAAACGGTACCAGTTTTTGTGTAAAGATGAACAGGAAATTCCCTTTTTGGAAACCTTAATCAAATATGGAAACCAAAAACAAGCCGATAAAAGCAACGGGGCAAGCATTTGGGGTGATATGCTGGAAAATACCATTCAAACACCAGGTATTCCTACATGCGAACATTGGTCTGCCACGGAGCTTTTGAAAAAAGAAAAAGAGTACATCGGAATGTACATGTCGGCACATCCTTTAGATGAATATAGGCTGGAAATGAAACAGTTAAACCTGACTCAAATTGTTGATCTGAAATCAAACCCGGAGAAATATCAAAATAAAGATTTTATGATAGCCGGATACATTACCGATGCCATTGAGAAACGAACCAAAAACAACAAACTGTATGGGGGCATTACCCTGGAAGATTATTCAGACAGTTATAAAATCACACAGTTTGGAAAGGATTACATCAATCATAAAGCTATGTTTTGTACGGGATATGCAGTGTTGATACGTGCTCGTATGGAACCGGGATGGAAAAACAAAGATGAATTGCGTTTTAAAATCAAGAAAATGGAAGAACTTTCCACATTGAAAGATGGGTTTTTTAAGGAAATTACATTGCAAATGTTTGCAAATAAAGTGGATGAGAAATTCCTGAATGATTTTAAAAAAGTGATCACCAAACAAAAAGGCAACATGATATTGAATATTTCCCTGTATGATAATGTTATTAAGCAGCGAATTGACCTGTCTTCAAGACAGTATAAAGTTGATCTCAATGAAAAGTTGATTGATTTTTTGGAAAACAATTCAGCTATTCATAATTTTAAAATGAAGTAATTTAGTTACTAATCAGCAGCCTTGATTATTAATAAATATGAATGTGCCACTATGATTGAAAAACTCATATTGATGTTTTGTAACTGTTCACATTTTAAAATTAAATAACTGTTAATTGACCTAATTTCTAATTGCTCTAATTAATCTAAAAAATGACCAATAAAACTAATTATTAGAATGATTGCAGTTGCTGTTCCGGAAT
>JAYENB010000083.1:0-4092 GCA_034721855.1 Bacteroidota bacterium | reverse complement strand
AGAGGTCAATTTCGTTGCCACAAACAATGGTATCATTTCCGGCATAAGGAATGGGATCCTGGTTGAAATGCATTACCACATCATCTTCTCCAACACATTGGCCATTAACAATATGCCAGGTAAAGGTACAATCATTATAATCATCTGCTAACACAACAATTTCATTATCATTATTATGCGTTCCCTGCACGGTGGTATAATCACAATCTGATGTCCAATACCCAATCATACCATCCGGGACTTCATTTCCACTCAATGACAATACAAGGCCACATGTATCCTTTTCAGGGCCAGTGGTAACATTTGGATTTTCCTTCCACATTACAGGGGTTCCCTGCGCAGTGGCATAACAAGACTCGCCAGGTTCAACATGGCCATTACCAGTGGTATCATATCCTGAAACGGCGGATACATAATACACCTGATTAAACACGCCGCCAAAATCGGGACGGCAAAAATCAGGTTCGCTATTGTATTCCAGCGGGACATTATCACCTGCATGGATAAAAAATTCCCAATCATTATCATTTATCATGATGGAATCTTCATTATGAAAGACAGAATCACCTGTGCAAGTACCTTCACACAGTATTTTTAATGCTAAACTACTCATTGTTCCGGGGCTGGGGCAACCACAATCTCTATACCCACTCAATTGAATATTGGAACAACCATGATAATCGGTAACAGTATAGTTATAATTTGTGGCTGTGGGATGAGTCTCGTAGAAATCCGGTGATGTTGCTGTATCACCGTTAACGACATACTCCGATGTCGGATTATCATCCCATCCTATCACTGTCCATTCGGTTTCATATTCTGTCAACACATCATTGCATTGCTGATCATTAAAATCTATCAGTTCTATCTCATCATATATTTCAAAAGTCATTGTATCAGCTTCACTATCAAGACAAGGGCCTTCTACCTCATTGATAATTGTATATACCCCGGGACCTAACATGGAGGGATCAATTATGCCATTTTCAATTTCACTGTTAATATTGGGATTTGAGCTTATTGTTCCTTCATCTTCTATCTCAAGAACAACAGCAGGATCTGATACACACATATTTGATATATCGGTAATACTGGGATCAAGCATTTCATAAAATTCAATGGTAACTGTATCACTGCCCCAACATCCTGAACCATCCAAATATTCAACACGCCATATAAACTCATATACTCCATCCATGTTAACGGAAACCGTTGTATTGGGATCATTTTCATTTGCAATACTTGCAGCAACAGGGCCGCTTAGTTGTTCCCAGGTTCCTTCTGTACTACTATCTGTTGAACTTCCGTCCATAACATAATCATAACTACATTCCACAATATCTTCACCGGCATCGGGTTCAAGATCAGGATTCACAACCAAATCAATATCGTCTTCACCTGTACAACCATTTGTGTCTGTAACCGTTACAATATAAACATCTGAATTTGATACATTAATTGTAGATGTAGTGCCTCCATTGCTCCACAGAAAACTTGCTCCAGAACCTGCATCAAGGATAACGGGGGTATTATATTCACATTCAATAATATCTTCACCCAAATCCGGTTCGGGGCTTGGATTCACAGTCACTTCAATTGTATCCATACCATAACAACCATTGTCTTCAACGGTTACCATATAGGTATCACTTTCATCCACATCAATGGTGGGGGTATTATCTCCGTTTGACCAACTGTAATTAAATCCTGCATCAGTACCAGGATCCAGTGTAATAGGAACATCGTAATCACATACACTTGTATCTTCGCCGAAATCAGGTGTTGGTGATGGATTTACAGTCACGTGTGATTCATCTTCACCTGTACATCCATATTCATCGGTCACGGTCACTACAAAATCCCCTGAAGATGTAACATCAATAACTTGTTCTTCATCACCATTACTCCAACTATAAGTATCTCCCTGTCCGGCATCTAAGGTCTGTGGCGCATCATAATCGCATAAGGTATAATCACCGCCAAGGTCAGGGGTGGGCGATGTGTGAACGGTGACTTCAATTTCATCACTCGCTGTACACGACTGTGCATTGGTTACCGTAACAATATAAGTACCTGACTCTGTGACCTCAATTGTTTGTGTCATCTCACTATTGCTCCATTCGTAAGATGTCATTCCAGATCCGGCATCCAAAGTAATGGGAACATCATAATCACAGTGTTCCTGGTCAGGGCCTAAATCAACCGTAGGAGAAGGATTCACCGTAACATGTATTTCATCTTCATTGGTACAACCATTATCATCCTCCACAGTCACGCTATAATCACCTGATGAATTCACTTCAATGGTTTGAGATGTAGCGCTTGTACTCCACGCATAAGATGTCATTCCCGAACCTGCATCAAGCGTTATTGGTGTATCAGACTCACAAACGTCAGTTGGTCCGCTAATATCCACTGGCGGGGTATCATATACCGTCACAGTAATTTCATCCGTTACCGCTGATGATGGGCCTTCTTCCGGGTCCTCAATCATAACAGTATAAATTGTTGTTACATCAGGGCATACCGGCGGAGGATTGGTCGTAGAATCAAAAGGAGTTGTGCTTGATCCTTCGTACCAGGTTATGATCTCATCAGGGGATGGACATGAAATCAACACATTGTCAATTCCCCAGTGGTCATAGATATTATCAGTAACCTGTTCCTGGTGCCAGCGGAACATTGTGTTAGAACCCATTGCTCCGGCAGGCACATCAAAACAATAATTACCCCATGTTGTAAAATTTGTTTCTTCACCTGAACCTACTGGTGATGATGATTGCCCTACCCATTCATTATAAGGATGCTGACTCCCATCAGGGTGAAAATAAACAATACTAGTCCAGGTGCTCCCGCCATCTGTTGAATACTGCAATTCTACCCCTTCATCCACTTCATCAGGCCCTTCGCAGGGAGAACTTGCCCCCTGATAAGCAAACCTCAAATCAAAACAAATTTCACATTCATCCGAAACCTCAAAAGCCTCTGTCACCAAATCCCTGGGAAAACTGGAAGCATCTCCAATCCAGGCGTAAATATTACTTTGATATGGGGGAATACCACAAGGATTACTAAACATCGGAGAACAATTTGCTGCCCAGCCCGGCCCTAAGGTTCCATCTTCAAAATCATTGAACATAAGGTTATTAGGACAACTTCCTACTGCTGAAAGGCTAACACATTCTCCCGGACAAATTCCCATATCATCCTGATCAATTTGTATTGTACATACCGTATCTCCGTATGTACTTTGTCCATAAGAATTATGATGCGTTAATGTAAATATTAACACCAGCATACATCCAATTAATAATAGTTTTTTCAGGGTAATCATGGCTATCGGATTTTAACAGTTAATTTATCAAATTCAAATTTTGTAACTTCAGCAATATCCCGGTATTTAAGAAATTTCTTAAATATCACCAAATGGTCATTCAATCTTTTTACAGGGTCGCCTACAAGTTCCTCGCCTGCTTCAATCTTAAAATCCAACATGTATTCTTCAGCATCCGAATCGCAGTTGAAACATTTCCCGTCATACCACAGCGTTCTTTTGGCATGGATTTGCATATCTTCTTCCGTTGTATTGGTTACTCTCACCAGGTAATACTCTTTGTGCTGATCATTTACATCATCATGGTATTCAACTACTTTCTGTGAAAACAACACCCCGTTTTGCTCCTCAAACTGTTTCCAGTCAGATTTGTCAAAAGTGTATTTCCCTTCAGTTTGCGCCAATCCAAAAGAGCAAACCATTACAATCAAAGTTATCAAAAGTGTGATTTTTTTTATTCTTTTTTTCATAATTATATTATTTATTTCTTATCAAATGAAACGGTCCCTGCAAATCATACTCATATCCATCTCTGCCTTCAGCTTTAATGATATAATAATATACCCCTGTAGATGCATAATTTCCACCACTGAGTTTACCATCCCAGCCGGCTTCTTCATCTTCATAATTTTCCCATTCATAGATTGTACGGCCCCAGCGGTTCACAACTTTTCCATGGAAACTACGCAGTGTCTGCGCACTGACCTGGAAAAAATCATTCATGCCATCACCATTCGGGGTGAAAATATTCGGCACTT
>JAYENB010000082.1:2665-20476 GCA_034721855.1 Bacteroidota bacterium | reverse complement strand
AAGTAAGTTAACATTTTACACATTGGGATTTGGGTATTGATTAGGTCAATTAGGTCAATTAGAAATTATAAAAATGTATAAACTAAGAAATTGATGTTAAATAAATATACTGTGAATGGTTACGAAATTTTTATGCATAAATTCAAAAATTCCTTAATGTTCCTGAATGTTTTGGATACCTGAACATCTTTTTGCTTACCTTTGTTATTCTTTATATGGATTTAATAAACAGAAATTATGACAACACAAAAACATAAAAAGACATTATTGGTCATTTTAGACGGTTGGGGTCTGGGCGATGGTAGCAAAGGCGATGTAGTATCACAGGCTGATACGCCTTTTTTTGATTCATTACGGAAACAGTATCCCAACGCCAAACTGGTGGCTCATGGTGAAAATGTTGGCCTGCCGGAAGGGCAAATGGGAAATTCAGAAGTGGGCCATTTGAATCTCGGGGCTGGGCGCATTGTGTACCAGGACCTTGTTAAAATTAACCTGGCCATTAAAGATGGCAGTTTTTTCAAGAATGAAAAGCTCATCGAAGCCATGGAATACGCCAAAAAACAAAACAAAGCCGTACATTTTCTGGGCCTTGTGTCTCCGGGTGGTGTACATTCCATGGATACCCACCTTGTTGCCTTGTGTAAAATGACAGCACAACATCAACTGAAAGATGTGTATATTCATGCCCTTACAGATGGCCGTGATACCGATCCTAAATCAGGACTGGGGTATGTTAAAAATGTCCGGGAACAAATTAAAGATACCCCGGCACAGTTTGCAAGTTTGTCAGGCAGGTATTATACCATGGACAGGGACAAACGCTGGGAACGCATAAAAGCCGGTTACGATGCTATGGTACTTGGCAAAGGCAAAACATCTGATGATATACTCACTGCGATACAGGCATCTTATGATGATGGTGTTACCGATGAATTTATCAAGCCTGTGGTATTGGTAAACGACAAAGGAGAACCCCGTGGCACAATCAATGAAGGTGATGTGGTGATAGCTTTTAATTTCCGTACAGACCGCCTGCGACAGATTACAGTAGCGTTGACACAAAAAGACATGCATGAGCATGATATGCATACAATCCCCCTTAAATACCTGACCATGACACGCTACGATGAAGCATTTAAAGGGATAGAAGTGGTTTTTGAAAAAGAAAACGTTAAAAATACCCTGGGGGAATTTTTATCGCATCAAAAGTTGAAACAACTGCGTATTGCGGAAACCGAAAAATATGCGCACGTGACCTTTTTCTTCAGCGGTGGGCGTGAAGAAGAGTTTGATGGTGAATCACGCATTATGGTGCAATCACCAAAAGTGCCAACCTACGATATGCAACCTGAAATGAGTGCTCCGGAAGTGGCTGACCGGTTGGTAAAAGAATTAAAAGCGGAAAAACATGATTTTATTTGTCTGAATTTCGCAAATGGCGATATGGTTGGACATACAGGGGTATATGATGCCATCATGAAGGCTGTTGAAACGGTGGATAAACAACTTGAAAAAGTGATTTCTACGGCTGTTGAACACAATTACGATGCGCTCGTTATCGCCGACCATGGGAACGCTGATAATGCCATTAACCCCGATGGCAGCGAAAACACAGCGCATTCTTTAAATCCGGTGCCGGTGATTGCTGTGACAAATCGTTTTTCAAACATTACAGACGGACGGCTTGCCGATGTAGCACCCACTATACTGAAATTAATGGGATTTGAGCAACCGGAAGAAATGACAGGAAAAGTCCTAGTGTCAAGTTAAGCCTAATATGATGGTTAAGGGTTATGTTTGGTATAAAAGTGGGACATTAATATTTTTCTTTTAAAACTCTCTTTTATTTTTGGAGAGAGATTTCAAAAGAAAAAAATAATTAGTTATACAGCCAACTTTATTGTTTTTAATGTTCAATAAATAAATAAAAATAAATCAAAAATTAAAATATGGTAGTGTCCTACTTTCATACCAAACTTTACCCCTAACACCTAACCCCTAACACCTCTCATTTCGGATTGGTAACTCATAAGCAACCGATTTTAACTGTTATCAACCGTTATTAACAGCTATTTACAGAAACCTTTATTATCTTTGTTTTCTGATACTTAACATTATGATTTCTATTGAAAACACATTGGTAAGTCTGGATGTAATTGAAACGGAGTTTGCCTGCAATATAAGCAAATGCAAAGGAGCATGTTGTGTACAGGGAAATTCCGGGCCACCAATTACTCAGGAAGAAAAAAACACCCTGGTACATCTTTTTCCCAAACTGAAACCATACATGAAACCTGAATCCGTTAAACGGGCTAAACAGAATGGACTGAGTTTTATTGACCAGGAAAATGAAATGGTGGCAATGATTCATGAAAACTCAGGGGAATGTATTTTTGCCATTCAGAAAGACGGCATTACAAAATGTGTTCTTGAAGACCTATATTTGAAAGGAAAAATCGATTTCCGCAAACCGGTTTCCTGCCACTTGTATCCTGTCAGGGTCAAAACATACCCTGATTTCATTGCTGTCAATTATGATAAATGGGACATTTGTAATCCTGCTTTGCAACGTGGGGAAAAGTTAAAGATGCCACTGTATAAATTTGTAAAAGATCCACTAATCCGGCGTTTTGGAAAAGATTGGTATGCACAGTTGGAAATAGCTGCAGAGGATTTTTCATGCCGGAAAAATAACAAAAATGCTTAGCATGCGTTAGTTTTGTATTATCTTTACCTCAAATCCACTTGCGGATTTAAGGTTTATGTTTTTTTAAGTCAATGTTGAAAAAATTCACAATTATAACCGTTGTATGTTTGTTTACTGCTGCTACCCTGCACGCACAGCAAAAGCCTGTCCGTACAACCGAGCCATTGAGTAAATGGGAAAGGCGGTTTGGGAAAATAACACTGAATGATAAAATATATCAGACGGGCAGTAACTGGCTTACGGCCGGCTTTGGTCCCGGATACAGCTTAACCCTCGAAGAAAGACATCTGAATATGGCAGTAGCCTATCATTTCAGGTATAAACCCGTTTATTTCAAAGTGGGGTATCATTATACCGATGAATCCTTTTTCCTGCACAACCGTTTGCATAACATCACATTTCATAATGATTTTGTTACCGGCGTTGGCATAAGGCATGAATTGAATCATTTTAATTTTGCTTTTTTTATATCGCCCACACTGGCTTATGGGAGTGTAGAACGCACAGATGAACCAAACGTTGCTGATAAATATTTTGCCCTGGGCGTCATTCCCGAAGTGCAACTGACTTATAAGTTCTTTTACGATGTGGGTATTGGGACATCATTGTATGGCAGTTTTAATAAATACCACCAATGTGTCGGCCTTAGGTTTCATATCTATTTTTCAGGAGCATACAGAGGAGATTATTAAATTTGTAATTAGTGTTTTTTTAACATTATGATGTTAACCTGCCTGTCGATAGACAAGGGACGTAGAGAATAAAAATGAATTGGCCTTATAGACAGTTAATAACGGTTAATAAACGTTGAAACCAGTTGCGATATATCTAAATTTCTAAAACAAGGTTTTCTCATAAGTAACCGATTTTAACCATTAATAACAGTTATTAACTGATCCGGTACTATTAATTAATGATGTTAACAGATCAATTCATAAATTTTTTAACTTTGCGTCTTTCCGTCTTTGCGGTAAGTAGTTATTTTTGTTGATACTGAATGATAAACTAATTTTATATAAATAATAAATTAAATACACAAAAATTATGGACGACGTAAAAAATTACATTGAACAAAACAAAGAAAGATTCCTCGACGAATTGTTTGGACTGATACGGATACAATCCATCAGTTCTGAGAAAGAACACAAAGACGACATGGTAAAATGTGCCGAACACTGGAAACAACTCTTGCTTGAGGCAGGCGCTGATAAAGCTGAAGTAAGCCCAAGCCAGGGAAACCCTGTGGTGTACGGCGAAAAAATCATTGACCCTGCTAAACCTACAGTGTTGGTGTACGGCCATTACGATGTGATGCCGGTTGACCCCATCGAAAAATGGAATACCGAACCGTTTGAACCGGTTGTCAAAGACGATATTATATGGGCTCGTGGTGCCGATGATGACAAAGGTCAGTCATTCATGCATGCAAAAGCTTTTGAATTCATGGTCAAAAATGACAAATTGCCTTGCAATGTCAAATTTATGATTGAGGGTGAAGAAGAAATTGGTTCACCAAGCCTTGGCCCCTGGTGTGAAGAACACAAAGATATGCTTGATGCAGACATCATATTGGTTTCTGATACAGGCATGATTGCCCAGGATATTCCATCAATTACAACCGGCCTCAGGGGCCTTGCCTATTGGGAAGTTGAAGTACAGGGACCTGACCATGACTTACATTCCGGGCTTTTTGGTGGTGCGGTTGCCAACCCCATCAACATTCTCTCTGAAATGATCGCTTCACTTACTGATAAAGACAACAAAATTACCATTCCTGGTTTTTATGATGATGTGCTTGAAGTGAGTGAGAAAGAAAGGGCAAAACTCGCTGAAGCTCCCTTTGATAAAGAAGAATACAAAAAAGCCATTGATGTGGATGAATTGCATGGTGAAAAAGAATTTACCACCATGGAACGTACAGGTATCCGTCCGTCACTGGATGTTTGTGGTATCTGGGGTGGATATACCGGAGAAGGTGCAAAAACCGTATTGCCATCTACTGCTTATGCAAAAATTTCCACACGCCTTGTTCCTGATCAGGATTACAAAAAAATATCCAAAATATTTGAAGACCACTTCAAATCCATTGCCCCGAAATCAGTGAAAGTAAAAGTAAAAACCCTGCATGGCGGATATGCCTATGTTTGTCCCATTGAGTTACCTGCTTATCAGGCAGCCGAAAAAGCGTTTGCCAAAGCATTTGGCAAAGAGCCTGTGCCCGTTCGCAGTGGTGGCAGTATTCCCATTATCTCTACTTTTGAAAAAGTGCTGGATACGAAATCAATTTTGATGGGCTTTGGACTGGAATCCGATGCCATCCATTCACCTAATGAAAATTATCCGCTCTTTAATTTCTACAAAGGCATCGAAACCCTGACATATTTTTATGATAACTTTGCTAAAATAAAATAGAGCACCAGTGGTCATGTCAAATCAAAACTTTTTTGATTTGTTATGATACTGATACCACCATAAAAAAACCACCACAACCTGGTGGTTTTTTTTGTTTTCCCTGCAGCCCATTCATCATAAAACCGCAAGCTTTTGCTTAGGTGTTGTTACGAAATAAAGTGAACAGAATAGGCGAAGTTATTTTTGTTTTTTACAAGGCATAAAAACTGCGAATAGCCACAGTTTATTTAAAGTTTTTATAACGAAGTAAAAAGAACGAGCTTAAATGTTCAGGTTATTTTGTAATAATGCCTTAGCAAATTAGCGGTGGCACCTGCCCAGGCTAATCGTTAAGCAAGAGTTTGTAAATGACCTGTATGATAGGTGTTTAAATCAATCATTATGAAAACAATAAAAGAATTGGTTATACAACATATTCTTTAATGAAAAATATCATGCTTTTTATTTGTGCTTTTTTGTTAATTTTGCAGGCAAAGAATAAGAAAATATAAGAAAATGAATATTAGTCACATAGAGCATATCGGCATTGCAGTTAAAAACCTTGAAGAAAGCATTGCCTTTTATGAAGATACCTTGGGATTAAAGTGTTATGGCGTAGAAACCGTGGAAGACCAAAAAGTTAAAACTGCTTTTTTTAAAGTGGGAGATACGAAAATAGAATTGCTTGAAAGCACCGATCCCGAAGGCCCCATTGGTAAATTTATCGAAAAAAAAGGTACCGGATTGCATCACATGGCATTTGCTGTTGATGATGTGGATAAAAGTTTAAAGGAAGCCGAAGAAAAAGGTGTTCGAACCATTGATAAAACACCCAGAAAAGGTGCAGAAGGCTTGGAAATAGGTTTCTTACATCCCAAATCTACCTTGGGAGTGCTGACAGAATTATGTGAACATAAAAACAAATAAAATATGAACCAATCAGTCAGATTTCGGTCTTCCGACTTCCGGCTTCAGTTTCGTAAATAGTTACTTAAACATTTCACCATAATATGGCAATTGAAGACAAAATCAAAGAATTGATTGAAAAACGTGACGAAGCCAGGTTAGGCGGAGGCGAAAAAAGAATTCAGGCTCAGCACGACAAGGGGAAATTTACCGCCAGGGAACGTATTGATATGCTTCTGGATGAAAATTCCTTTGAAGAATTTGATATGTTTATTACCCACCGTTGCAGGGATTTTGATATGGACAAGAAAAAATACCTTGGTGATGGTGTGGTAACAGGACATGGGACCATCGATGGCAGAGTGGTTTTTGTTTTTGCCCAGGATTTTACGGTATTTGGAGGCAGCCTCTCTGAAATGTTTTCAAAAAAAATAGTAAAACTCATGGATGAAGCCATGAAAGTGGGGGCACCTGTGATTGGTATCAATGATTCCGGTGGAGCAAGAATCCAGGAAGGGGTCTTAAGTCTGGCTGGATATGCCGATATTTTTCAGAGAAACATCGAAGCCTCTGGTGTGGTGCCACAGATATCCGCTATTTTCGGACCCTGTGCAGGAGGAGCTGTGTATAGCCCGGCACTTACGGATTTTGTCCTGATGTCGGAATCGTCATCCTATATGTTTGTTACCGGACCGAAAGTAACCAAAACGGTTACCGGTGAAGATGTTAGCGTGAAAGAACTGGGAGGCTCTCAGGTGCATGCCGCTAAATCCGGGGTTGCGCATTTTACCGCAGAAAATGAGGAAGAAGGGCTGATGATGTTGCGTAAATTGCTTTCCTACCTGCCACAAAACAACCTCGAAGATCCCCCTCTGTATGAATGCAAAGACCCCATCGACAGGGTAGATGAAGAACTCAACCACATTATTCCTGATAACGCCAACAAACCTTATGATGTCACGGATGTTATTCTAAGTATTGTGGATGACAATGAGTTTATGGAAGTGCACAGGCAATTTGCCAGGAATATGATGGTCGGGTTTGCTAAATTCAACGGAACACCCGTAGGTATTGTCGCAAATCAGCCTACATTTTTGGCCGGTGTGCTTGACATTGATGCTTCTAACAAAGCAGCCAGGTTTGTTCGCTTCTGCGATGCTTTCAATATCCCGCTGGTAACGCTGGTGGATGTGCCTGGATTTTTACCCGGTACAGCCCAGGAATATGGCGGAATCATCAATAGTGGTGCTAAACTCATGTTTGCTTATGGTGAAGCAACCGTGCCAAAAATTACCATTACCTTGCGCAAATCGTATGGTGGAGCTCACGATGTGATGTCCTGTAAACAGTTGAAAACAGACCTGAATTATGCATGGCCTACTGCCGAAATTGCCGTAATGGGTGCTCCGGGAGCTGTTGAAGTGCTTAATTATAAAGAAATCAGCAAGATCGAAGATGATGAAGAAAGGGCTGAATTTAAAGCAAAAAAAGAACAGGAATATAAGGACTGGTCTGCAAACCCCTACAGAGCTGCCCAATATGGTTTTATTGATGATGTGATTGAACCTATGAACACAAGGTTTAGAATCATTCGTGGACTAAGCCTGCTGCAAACTAAAAAAGACCAAAGGCCACCCAAAAAACATGGTAATATTCCTTTATAAAAAGTATCGTATTTATGCTGTTAATGATAACGAACATAAGCCTTGATTTTTCAAAAATAGATGTCACTGCATGGACTATTTTCATTGTTGGATGGGTCATTATTTTTATTTCACTGATAAGCCTTTCCCTTATTTTCAGGGCCATGCCTAACATTTTAAGCATCGGTGACAGTCGCAAAAAGCGAAAGTTGAAAAAAGAGAAAGAAAGGCAACGCGAAAAGGAAAATGTCAAATCAGGCGATGGTGAAATTTCCGGGGAATTAACCGCTGCCATTGGATACGCATTGAACCTGTATTTTACCGAACTGCATGATGATGAGGACCGCGTGCTTACCGTCGTTCATAAATCCAGGAAATATTCTCCCTGGAATTCTAAAATTTATAATGTAATGCAATTCAAGAGATAAAAGAAAAATTTCATGAAGAAGTTTAAATTTAAAATTAATGGAAATGCTTACGAAGTAGAGGTGCAATCCGTAGAAGGGAAAATTGCCGAACTCGAAGTGAATGGTACGCATTATCAGGTGGGGCTTGAAAAAGAAGTTCAAAAACCTAAAACGCCAACCATTGTGAAAAAAACAGTACCACCACCAAAAGAAACAAAACCCCTTACCAGCGATAAAAAATTCAGTCAAATTAAAGCTCCCCTGCCGGGAAATATTTTATCCGTGAAAATAAAAGAAGGGGATGAAGTGAAAAAAGGCGACGTGCTGTTGGTTATGGAAGCCATGAAAATGGAAAACAATGTGTTGGCTGACGTGGACGGTACGGTTAAATCTGTCAAAGTCAACGAAGGAGATGCCGTTTTGCAAAATGATGATTTGATAGAAATTCAGTAAATTACGGAAAAATGAAGAAATGTTATGCCTGGCTTGTTGTTTTAGTAGTGATGATGTCACAACTGGTGTCAGCAGGAGAGATTGAACCCGACAAACTAACACAAGGCAAATGGTTGAACAGGTCAGACGGTTATGTCCCGAATCCTGTGGGGGAATCCAAGGTCACTGTAAAAAGATATAAAACCATTAGCTTTAAGGATAACTTTATTTTCTCAATGGATTCTGCTAAGAACAGGTATTCAGGACATTGGTCGATTTTCGGGGATAAAATCATAATGACCTTCAATCCAAAACATGTGGTGCATTATAGCATCAATACCGATCCCAATAATTTGCAATCCGGATACGCGACCATTGATGATACCGTTAGATTGGGTATTAGAACAGGCACTCTGCAAGACGGAAAGCTGGTGCTAAGTGATGGGAATGTGTATGAAAATAACACTGCTGCTGTGGCCGGAATGAAAAATTTCTGGGAATTTACCGGTTTTGCCAATGCAAAGCTAGGTCATTTTATTATGCTTTTGATAGGCGTCATTTTTATCTTTCTTGCCATCCGATTTCATTATGAGCCTTTGTTGCTCATTCCCATTGGTGTTGGAATTCTCATTGGGAACATTCCCATGTTTCAGGCCGTTGACTTCAATCTCAAACTTGGTGTGTATGAACCAGGTTCGGTGATGAATATCTTATATAGCGGTGTTGTTCAGGGGTGGTATCCGCCCCTTATTTTCTTGGGAATCGGAGCCATGACAGATTTTTCATCCCTGATATCAAAACCCAGGTTAATGTTGCTCGGGGCAGCTGCACAGTTTGGTATTTTTGCCACCTTTTTACTGGCTTTGTCTTTTGGTTTTGCTCCCCCCGAAGCAGGAGCTATTGGAATCATCGGCGGAGCAGATGGCCCAACCGCTATATTTGTTTCTTCAAAACTGGCCAATGGTGTCAATATTATGGCAAACGGGGAAACAGTCAAAAACCTGATTGGGCCCATTGCCATTGCAGCTTATTCATACATGGCCCTGGTGCCGGTTATACAGCCTCCGATCATTAAATTACTCACATCAAAACGGGAACGCCGGATTAAAATGAAAGCGCCACGTGCCGTTTCCAAACTAGAAAAAATAATTTTCCCGATTGTAGGTTTGTTGCTAACAGCCTATATTTCTCCCACATCTTTGCCTTTGCTTGGGATGCTCTTTTTTGGCAATATCATGAAAGAAAGTGGTGTAACACGCAGGTTAGCTGATACAGCCGGTAATGCCCTCGTGGATACAATTACGATTTTGCTTGGACTGACAGTCGGGGCATCCACCCAGGCAGATGTATTTCTTACCTCTGATTCCATTTTAATATTTGTTATGGGAGCTCTTTCCTTTATGTTTGCTACTGCCATGGGATTGACATTTGCCAAAATAATGAACTGGTTTTCACCCAAAGACAATCCTATAAATCCAATGGTTGGTGCAGCAGGTGTTTCTGCTGTCCCTGATTCTGCCAGGGTTGTTCAGGAAATGGGACTCAAAGAAGATAATTCCAATCACCTTCTCATGCAGGCAATGGCCCCAAATGTATCAGGCGTTATCGGTTCCGCTGTGGGTGCCGGCATTCTGCTTAGCTTTTTAATGTAATTAGTTTCTTATCTTTGTAATCATCAGAATACAATATCAGGCATCATGACCCATAAAAACGATAAATTGTATTATTCAATTGGAGAGGTAGCTGACATGTTTGATGTCAATGCTTCCCTGATACGTTATTGGGAAAAAGAATTTCCGGTTATAAAGCCGCATAAAAATACCCGCGGACAAAGGATGTTTACAAAAAAAGACATTGAACATTTCCACAAAATATATCATCTGGTAAAGGAAAGGGGTATGACACTCAACGGCGCTAAAAATTTATTGAAAAACCAGCCGGAAACCACTGAGAATAAATTCCAGGTTGTCAATACATTGAAAAACATACGCACTAAACTGGAAGCACTTAAATCAAATATGGATTAATGTGCCGCCTGATCTTAAAGACTTTGAAGCCTTAATTAATGTGTATAAACGATGAAACTTCAGATCAAAGATATAATAAAGGAACTTGAGGATTTTGCCCCTGTCAGGTACCAGGAGTCTTATGATAATGCCGGCTTAATTGTTGGTTCCCCGGACAAAGAAATTGAATCTGTATTACTGTCTGTTGATGTTACTGAGGAGGTGGTGGAAGAAGCGATTAAAACGGGAGCTGGTTTAATTGTATCGCACCATCCTGTTATTTTTAAAGGTCTCAAAAAAATAACCGGTAGCAATTACGTTGAAAAAACAGTAATCAAGGCCATTAAAAATGATATAGGATTATACGCTGCTCACACCAACGTAGATGCTGTGGCCGGAGGCGTAAATCATGTTCTGGCAGAAAAAATTGGTTTGAAAAACATGGCTGTATTGAGTCCGCAAAAAGGCTTGCTCAAAAAATTGTACGTATTTGTTCCAAACGATCATGCCATGAAAGTCAGGGATGCTGCTTTTGAAGCAGGCGGAGGAAGCATTGGAGATTATGATAACTGCTCGTTTAATGTTGAGGGGCGTGGAAGTTTCAGAGCCGGAAAAAATAGCAATCCGTTTGTCGGGGAGGTAGGAGAAACGCATTTTGAAGCTGAAACCCGCGTCGAAATAGTGTACCCTGTACACCTTGAAACAAAAATCCTCAATGCCGTAGTTGATGCACATCCTTATGAAGAAGTGGCTTATGACATTTTAAGCCTTGATAATGCATGGGATAAGCTTGGCATTGGGATGACAGGAAAATTCCCTGATCCACTTTCTTCTGAAAATCTTCTAAAAAAATTGACAGAGGTACTTGGTCAACCACACCTGAGATACACAAAGCCCCCAAAACAAACTATTCAAACCATGGCTGTGTGTGGTGGTACCGGTTCTTTTTTAATAAAAAACGCCATAGCTGCCAATGTCGATGCAATCCTTACTGCTGATGTGAAATATCATGAATTTTTTGACGCCGAAAATAAGATCATGATCATTGATGCAGGACATTTTGAGACTGAACAATTCACAAAAGAATTGTTTTCTTATGTGATTCAGAAAAAATTCCCTAAATTTGCAGTCCAATTTTCAAATATTAATACCAACCCTGTTAACTATTATTGATTATGACAAAGGGAACAAAGAATGATACGGCTAATATGACTGTTGAAGAAAAATTAAAAGCATTGTATGAACTTCAGAAAACCGATTCTGCAATTGATGGTCTCAAAATTTTAAGAGGGGAGCTCCCGCTTGAAGTTCAGGACCTTGAAGATGCCTATGAAGGATTGCAAACGCGCGTTTCAAACCTCCAGGAAGATGTGGATAATCTGTCAAAATCCATCAGGGCGGAAGAGGAAAAAATTACCAATGCCAAAGAACTGATAAAAAAGTACGAAGAACACCAAAAGAAAGTAAGAAACAATCGTGAGTTTGAATCACTCATGAAAGAAAAGGAATATCAAAATCTTGAAATTGAGTTGAGTGAGAAGAACATTAAAAAGCATAAGGAAGAAATTGAAAGTAAAAACGAACTGATTGAAGCTTCCACAGCAAAAATGGAAGATACAAAAGCTGACCTTGAACATAAAAAGTCCGAACTGGATGAGATTACTAAAGAAAATAAGAAAGAAGAAGCTGAATTACTAGCGCGATCAGAAGAAATTGCTGAGAAAATTGAACCACGTTTGTTTACGGCTTATAAACGCATTAGAAACAATGCATTGAATGGTCTTGCAGTAGTTACTGTTGAGCGGGATGCTTGTGGGGGTTGTTTTAATAAAATTCCACCCCAGCGACAGTTGGATATTCGTAGCCGGAAAAAAATCATTGTCTGCGAATTCTGTGGCAGGATTTTGGTTGACCCTGATATGGATGAAGAAAAGGCGGCTCAGCAGGCAGAATGGGAAAAAGACAAAGCCAGAAAAACCAGCCGGAAGAAACCGACAAAAAGAAAGGATGAAGGAATAAGTAAAGCAGAGAAATCTTCATCAAAATCATCAAAAAATGAACCTGCGGTAAAGAAAACCACAGCCAAAAAAGATACAACTGCCAAAGCTGCTTCCAAAAAACCGGTTTCGAAATCTACAAGCAAAAAAGCGACTGAGAAGAAAATAGCAGCAAAAAGTTCAGGCACAACCAAAAAAACAACCGCAAAAAAATCCACTGCAACAAAAAAAACAGCAACCAAAAAGAAATCTCCATCAACAAAAACAACTAAAACCACCAAAAAATCAACATCGGCAACAAAACAACCTGCTGCAAAAAAGAAAAAACCCACAACATCAACCGCTAAAAAGACAACATCATCCAATAAAACTGCCACCAAAAAGAAATCACCTGCTAAGAAAACGGCAAAAAAAACAACATCGGACAATAAAACTGCAGCTAAAAAGAAAACAACGGCTAAAAAAGGAACAGCCAAAAAATCAAGCTCAGCTAAAAAAACTTCTGCTACCAAAAAGAAGAGTGCATCAAAATCCACATCGAAAAAAACTGGTTCAAAAAAGTAAATGTTATAAAAACCTGATTGATTGAATTATAGAAAATCCAAATATTGCAAACCTTCCGCACTTTATGAAAAGTGTGGAAGGTTTTATTTTAAGTTTGTGTTAAATTCTTTGTATCTTTATGCAATTTTAGTACATTAGTCATTCTAAATTGATATTTTTACAGAATAAATAATAATAACAACAAAAAATGATACACTTATGAAAAAATTGACTTTAATTTTTATCGGACTGTTTTTAACCATTGTCTTGTCTGCACAGACACTGACAGACTGGACAAATGAAAACCCGGGAAACATTACGCTGACCCAGGAAACTACAGAGGTAAACGAAGGTTCCTCAGCACTTGGAGTAACATCTACAACCCAGGATCAAGCAAGCACTGAAGTAGTTTCAGCTTCTTTTTCGGTAACACCGGATGCTGCTTTTACTGCTACTGTCGATGTGTATGATAATGATATCGCTGGAAGAGTAAGAATTTGTGTTTCTTTTGATGGTAGTAATGAATATGGTGGTTATTCATCTGACGGTGATACATGGGAAACCATTGAACATACAGGTACAGTTCCAACAGGAGTATCTACTGCTCAGGTTTTCTTCCGTTTTTATGACATTTCAAACGACTGGGATGGTGATTTTGAGTGCATTTTGGATAATGCCACTTATACTGAAGGTGGCGGATCCAATCTCTTAACAAACGGAGGGTTCGAAAACTGGGAAACCCTCACACCAACTGCTTATACTATCCCTGAAATCCAGGATACCACAGGAAATGGTGGTGGCAATGGTTCCGCTGTGGAAAGCGAATACGTTGAAACTTCAGGCATCGTTACTGCCGTATTTGATTCCGATTATGTTATTCAGGATGGAACCGGTGAATGGACCGGTGTCTGGGTAGCTGGATCTGGTGTAGCACGTGGTGACAGCGTTACAGTTACGGGTACTGTCAGTGAAAGCAGTAACCTGACAACCATTTTACAGGACAATGTAGTGGTAAATAACAGTGGTAATACTTTGCCTGCCGCTGAAATACTCCCAACAGGCGATTGCGGACAGGAAGCATGGGAAGGCGTATTGCTGGAAACTACCGGCACATGTACCAACGATACCGTTGAAAATAATTTTGGTGAATTCCCCATAGATGACGGCTCAGGTGAAATCTTAGTCGATGACTATGGTCTTACTAATATGTATTATCCCACACAGGGATTTAATTATACAGTAACATCGCCTTTGACTTTTAATTATGGTGCTTTTAAAATAGCTGTAAGAGAAGAAGCAGATATTGTCGAAGATGTGGGCACAGAACCTTACCTTGCCATCACAAGTCCTTCAAATGGTGATGTCATTTATACAGATGCTGTTGATGTGGATTTTACTGTATATAATTTTGTGCTTGGTACTGATGGTAAGCTTGCCTATTTTATTGATGGTGGGACAGTATCCTATCAGAACACAACTGATCCCATTTCTTTTACAGGCTTGTCCGAAGCGGAACATACCGTTGAGTTGGAACTCGTGGATATGAGTGATGATCCGTTGAGCCCTGCAGTATCTACCAGTGTGACCTTTACTGTTGATCTTTCACCCGGTCCTTCCATCACTTCAATATATGATATTCAGGGACAAGTTGCTACCTCTCCTTTAGTTGGTCAAGATGTTACAACCACTGGTATTGTGACTGCTTTAAATGGTGATAATTTCTGGATGCAGGATGCTCCCGGTGAATGGAATGGTATTTATGTATATTACGCTCAAAGCGGTGGCCCTGCACGTGGCGACTCTGTCACTGTTACAGGTACTGTTACAGAATACGAAGGACTTACAGAATTGGGGACAATTACTGATATGACAATTGTTTCCAGTGGTAATACACCCTATGCTGCCGTACAAATCAACACTGGTGATGCAAGTTCTGAGGAATATGAAAGCGTGTTGGTTGAAGTACAAGGTGTCAATAACAATCCCCCGGACGGTTATAACGAATGGGATGTGAATGACGGAACAGGTGCCGCAATGGTAGATGATCTTTTGTTTGAATATACTCCTACACAAGGAAATGAATACAGGGTTACAGGGATAGGAGAATATTATTATAATTACAAAATATTGCCAAGGGATGCTGCTGATGTTGAAGACCTTGGCGCAAGCACTGATCCTGCTGTAATCATCAATTCGCCCGAAAATGGTGATGTCATTTATACAGATGCTGTTGATGTGGATTTTACTGTGTATAATTTTGTGCTTGGTACCGATGGTAAGCTTGCCTATTTTATTGATGGTGGGACAGTATCCTATCAGAACACAACTGATCCCATTTCTTTTACAGGCTTGTCCGAAGCGGAACATACCGTTGAGTTGGAACTCGTGGATATGAGTGATGATCCGTTGAGCCCTGCAGTATCTACCAGTGTGACCTTTACTGTTGATCTGACACCGGAAATTACCCCCATTTATGATATTCAGTATTCTACCGGTGGTAATTCTCCTTTAAATGGCGATGTCGTTACTGTCAAAGGTGTAGTTGCTGCTAATTTCAATTCTTCAACTTATGGAGAGGGTTATTATCTTCAGGATGGTGAAGGTGCCTGGAATGGCCTTTACATTTTTGATGATACAAATTCACCTGACATGGGAGATTCCGTAAGGGTTACCGGAACTGTCAATGAATCCTATAACATGACACAACTGGAATCCATTGAAAATTTCCTCGTGGTTGATATTGGTGGTACCATTTCAGGACCAACGCTTGTAACTATACCTGAAGCCAATACTGAACCCTATGAATCCGTGTTGGTGCGTGTCGAAAATGTTGAATGTGTCACAGAAGAGAATCAATACGGGGAGTGGCAGGTTGCCATTGGAACAGATATCCTGAACATGAAAGACAATGGTGCATTTAGTTTTACACCTACACTCAATGAATTTTATAACATCAACGGAATGATGTACTACAGTTATGGTGAATACCGTATGCACTACAGGATAGAAAGTGACATTGAAGTGGTTGGCAATGTGAATGATGATCTTGTTGCAGACATCAATGTATATCCAAATCCCGCCACCGATTACATCACCATTGAAAATGTTGAAAATGTAAACCGGATTGATGTTGTAAATCTGACAGGACAAATCATTGATTCTTATAATGTATCTGAAAATACCATGCAAATGGATGTTTCAGGTTACAGCAATGGTGTGTATTTTGTTAAGTTTATTCTCAAAGACAACTCAACAGGAACCATACGTATTGAAAAACTGTAATACAGCATTTCATGATCAAAAAAGCCCTGATCTTTTTCAGGGTTTTTTTTTACCTCAAATCCGCAAGTTGTTTCTATTTAATTTTTTTATCTTTGCAGTTGTAAACCAAAAAAATAATAATTATGAAAAAAGTAATGAGTTTATCAGCAATCTTTATGGGATTTATCCTTGTGTTTTCTTCATGTTCAACTTATGAAGAAGGACCTATGATTAGCCTTAAAACAAAAGCAGCCCGGGTTGAAGGTACCTACACCGTGGATAAGGTGCTGAAAAACGGACAGGAAGATTCTACTGCTATGGGGCTGCTTTCCGGTATTGAAACTACGTTTGAAAAAGACGGAACAGGAGAACTGAGTTACACATGGGGAAGTGTGTCTTATAATGTGGATCTTGAATGGCAGTTCAACGATGACAAAACAGAACTGCAGGTCAGAACAAAAGACCAAAGTGGTGATTGGCAAGAATGGGAATCATCCGAAATTATAAAACTCACTGATGAAGAAATTTGGACAGTTGAGTATGAAGGTGACGATCAATACGAATACCATTATGCTGAATAAGCCAGTTGTGAAATACAATTCTGTTGGTCTTTTTTGTTTGTTGCTGATTGTGATTGGGTTTATTCTGCCATCATGTAGCCAGTATGATGATCCTGCAATGAGTTTGCGCACAAAAACCGGTCGTGTGGATGGCCAGTATGTGTTGACAAATATTGAATCAGAACCATCTGTAAATATCCCTGACTACCTGTATTCAACCGATTTTGTGTTTATGCAGGAAGGCGGTGGTGAAATGATGATCCCTCTGCAGGATACTGTGCTGCAATCAAATTTTCAATGGGAATTCAATGACGACAAATCCAAATTGCGCATACGCAGGTTTCACATGACAAGAGATACAACCTATTTTAAGTTTGTGGATTCTGTTTATGATTTTTGTTTTTGTCAGTACCAGGAAGATTATACCAGTTTTTTACACTTTGTCAATGGCAACTATGAAAAATGGGGCTATTGGGGCGGTATGATGGATATCCAGGAACTGTCAAATGACCAAATGCGTTTTGAATATACCAATGATAGTACAAATGTGTCAGCAAACATTACCCTTAAAGAGTAATGTTTGCTTTCTTTAATTTGTGTCATTTTCATCTTAACCACTTCTTGCAAATCTATAATAAACAAAAAGCTGTCACCAGACAGTTAATTCGTGACCATTCGTGGTCTTTATTTATTTTAGCGATCTTTTCCTTAAGTCTCTCGCAGCATGATGGATTGTAAGTATATTAATCTGATCTTCTTTGACAATCCTGTATATTATCCTGTAATTACCTTCAATCAATTCTCTGATATTGCTTGCTCCAATTTCAGGAACCATTTTATAATTTCCTTATCAATTTCATTTTCTGAAATCACCTTTCCTTGGTCTGATTGTTTATTACCATTTTCTATCTTTTCAATCAAAATCAATTTATTGATAAGTTCATCAATCGAAAAA
>JAYENB010000082.1:0-2565 GCA_034721855.1 Bacteroidota bacterium | reverse complement strand
GAACCATTTTATAATTTCCTTATCAATTTCATTTTCTGAAATCACCTTTCCTTGGTCTGATTGTTTATTACCATTTTCTATCTTTTCAATCAAAATCAATTTATTGATAAGTTCATCAATCGAAAAAACCTCCGGTAATTTCTTAATATGTTCTTTCAATTTTGCTTTTGTAAGCATATCTCTTCCTTTTTAATTTTCTGATGCTAAGATACAATTTTTTAATCAATAATTCCTTGCCTTTCTATCGGCATTATGTTAATTATTTTATTAATTTTACTCAAAAATATTAGTGTTATGAATAAAACAGAATTTCAACAAAAAATACGCGAAGGCATTCCCTCTGAATTACCCGCGCCGAAAGTGTATGGTCCGAACGTTGAGCATGCCCCCAAACGAAAGGATATTTTATCCGGCGATGAAAAAAAGCTGGCACTGAAAAATGCGTTGCGGTATTTTGATAAAAAACACCATGAAACACTGGCACCAGAATTTGCAGATGAACTTAAAAAATACGGCCGTATTTACATGTACCGTTTCCGTCCGGATTATGATATGTATGCCCGCAACATTAACTGGTATCCGGGTAAATCACTGCAGGCAAGGTCTATCATGGTAATGATTCAAAATAACCTCAATCCTACTGTGGCTCAATATCCACATGAATTGATCACCTATGGTGGCAATGGTTCGGTCTTTCAAAATTGGGCACAATACCTTTTGACTATGAAATACTTGTCAGAAATGACCGATGAACAAACGCTGGTGTTGTATTCAGGTCACCCGATGGGTTTATTCCCGTCTCACAAAGATGCACCCCGTGTGGTTGTTTCAAATGGGATGGTTATTCCCAATTATTCCAAACCTGATCACTGGGAAAAGTTCAATGCACTAGGAGTATCTCAATATGGTCAGATGACAGCCGGGTCTTTTATGTACATTGGTTCGCAGGGTATTGTGCATGGTACCACTATAACGGTATTGAATGCCTCAAGAATGATTGATAAAGACAATACAAAAGGAACAAAATTGTTTGTTACATCCGGACTGGGAGGCATGAGTGGGGCTCAACCCAAAGCAGGTAACATTGCGGGAGTGGTTAGCATCACTGCTGAAATCAACCCTTCTGCTGCTAAAAAAAGGCTGGAGCAAGGCTGGGTGGATGAACTCATTGATGATGCCGATAAAACCATTGATGTTGCCCTCAAATACAAAGAAAAACAACAAGCTCATTCCATTGCATACCTGGGTAACATTGTGGATTTATGGGAGCGGATGGCTGAAAGAAACATTAAGGTGGACCTTGGCTCCGATCAAACTTCGTTGCATAATCCATGGTCAGGTGGTTATTATCCTGCAGGAATTAGTTTTGAGGAATCCAACACCATGATGACAGACAATCCGGATGCATTTAAAAACAAGGTGAAAAATTCCCTGAAACGCCAGGTTGCCGCCATCAATAAACTAACAGCGAACGGCATGTATTTCTTTGATTATGGCAATGCTTTTCTCCTGGAATCATCTCGTGCAGGTGCAGATATCATGGATGAAGCCGGCGAGAACTTCCGTTACCCAAGCTATGTGCAGGACATCATGGGTCCGATGTGCTTCGATTACGGATTTGGCCCCTTTCGGTGGGTATGTACTTCCGGTGATCCGGCAGACCTTGAAACCACAGATAAAATAGCCATGGATGTGCTGACAAAAATGGCTAAAACGGCACCCCCTGAAATTACCCAGCAGATGAAAGACAACATCCGGTGGATAGCAGGGGCAAAAGAAAATAAACTGGTGATTGGCTCCCAGGCTCGTATCCTGTATGCTGATGCCGAAGGCCGCATCAAAATAGCCGAAGCTTTCAATAATGCCATTGCAGAAGGTAAAATCAAAGCTCCTGTTGTTCTGGGACGTGATCACCATGATACATCAGGAACGGATTCCCCTTTCAGGGAGACTTCCAATATTTACGATGGTTCACAATTTACCGCTGATATGGCTATTCACAATGTGATTGGTGATGCATTCCGCGGTGCTACCTGGGTATCCATCCACAACGGTGGTGGTGTAGGATGGGGCGAAGTTGTCAATGGAGGTTTTGGTATGACCCTTGATGGATCCACTGATGCTGACCGTCGTCTAAAAAGCATGATTTACTGGGATGTCAATCATGGTATTGCTCGCCGAAGTTGGGCCAGAAATGAAGGAGCCATGTTCTCAGCCAAACGGGAAATGGAAAGAAACCCCAATGTAACCATGACATTTCCGAACCTGGTGGACGATGATGTCATCCGGAATTTGTTTTGATTTTTTTATTCATGGTAAAACCTTATTCTTAGCATACATTTCATTTCCCTACAAAAGAGTTTGTTTGGGTAATTGATATGTAGAAATGATTAAATTTGCATAAAATTATTGGTTCCGTAGCTCAGTTGGCAGAGCAGCTGACTCTTAATCAGCGGGTCGAGGGTTCGAGCCCCTCCGGGATCACAAAGTAATACCAAAGGATGCAGGGCTTTTTAAAAGTTCCTGCATTTTTTATTTTCACAATTTTGGCTGCACTCGGCATAG
>JAYENB010000081.1:0-4123 GCA_034721855.1 Bacteroidota bacterium | reverse complement strand
TCTTTGTGGCTTGGTGGAAAATTTTGTTATTTTTACTTTTTAGACTGAACTCATTGGTCATTTTTTAGATTAATTAGAGCAATTAGAAATTAGGTCAATTAACAGTTATTTAATTTTAAAATGTGAATAGTTACAATAAATCCTAAATTCTAATACCCAAATACTAAAAAAATTCAAATGATGAAAAATCAAAATTCAAAACAATAATGAAAATTATTGGATCAATAATAACTAAATCATGGTAGGTTGGAGTGAGGAGCATAGTTTTGAACATTAATAATCCGTCTTCACTTCATCCGTCTTCATTTCATTACGCCGGACAAGTTTACGCCTGACAAGTTTTGTATTTTGATATTGTTTAGTATTTAGAAATTAGTGCTTCGGATTTAATTAAGAAACGATATACCATATGAAGGGAAAAATAACAAATTCCAAACTCCAAATCACAAAATGGGTGTAATTGCCAATCAAATACTGATACTCGGTATCATTGCATTGACAGGCTATGTGGCATTTAAGCTAAAAGCCATCAACAAAGACATCAACCAGGGCCTGGTGCGCATTATCATGAAGATAACCCTGCCACTGCTGCTTTTTACCACTGTTGCAAACCTTGACACCAATACTCAGACATTGATAAATGGCGTTGTTATTTATTTTGCCGGGGCATCCACCATTGTGATATTGTATGCTTTATCCTGCCTTAGCGCATCTGTTCTTAAGCTTGACAAGCAAAATACTGCTTTGCACAGGGTACATACCATGTTCGGCAATGTGGTTTTTTTGGGCTTCCCTTTGATGGATGCGCTGTTTCCCGGGGGCAAAGGCCTCTTGTATGCCACATTATTTCAGCTTGGGCAGGATACCCTCATGTGGACATGGGGAATTATCATACTTAGCAAAGCGACGGGAAAATCATCAAAACACTCATGGAAACATTTGTTCAACCTTAATACTCTCGCATTTGCCCTGGGGTTTTTGTTTTATTTCTCCGGCATCAAATTGCCCAAGGTATTCAACGAGGCACTTTCCGGGGTTGGCCATACCACCATATATTTATCCATGGTTTATGTGGGGGCGGTACTGGCACAAGTGAAAGTTGTTTCACTGATAAAAAACACGCGCACTTATCTGCTCAGCATCAATAAATTATTGATCGGCCCGGCCATTGTTGCTGTTCTGTTGTATGCCATGCAGTTTTGGGGGTTTTCCTGGATGGATACCGATGCCATTGTGGTGATTGTGTTGCAGGCAGGAATGCCGTGTATGATCGTGATATCAGTAATTGCCAAGGAACTTGGTCTCAATGATTTTCAGGCCACCCAAAATATTTTTGTTACCACCGTGCTGAGTCTGGGCACACTGCCTTTGCTGTATTACCTGATGATGCTGGTTTTTTAAGTTAACCTATCGTCTTCCCTGTTGGCCTTGATGCTGCCGCCTGAAGCTACTTGCTTTTCTTCGAATGGCATTGGCTTTTTGATGCATCCCCTGATTGTCGAAATAATTGGCTAATGTCATAGCAATGTTGTAATTTCCAGGGTAAATGTTAAATGCTTTTTCCCATGCCTGTATCGCTTGTACAGTATCCCCTGACAGCAAATGATAATTGCCCTTGTCAACCCAGACCTTGTCATTTTCCGGGCTGGCATTTTCAATCAATATATCGTTGTATTCTAATGCCTTTTTATAATTTTTTTGTTTGGTAAAAATGTCCCTGATCTTTTCAATGGTTTTGTTTTGATTTGGGGAATAATTAAGTACGGAATCATACATGGTAAGGGCTTGGGCAGTATCTTTTTTATATTCATTGATTCTGCCCAGATAATAAAACACTTTATCCATGTCTTTTCTAAAACCATGTTCTTTGCAATAATTGAGGTCCTCCTCTGCCTGCTCCAATTTGTTTTGATAAAATCGTGCTACGCCTCTGTTCATCCAGGCTTCATAGATAGTGCTATCGTGTTTAATGGCATTTGTAAAATTTTCTTCTGCTTTTTTATTATCCCTTGCAACGATGAGGTAAATATAGCCCAGGTTGTGATATGGGTTTGCATAAGTGCTGTCAACTTCAATGGCAAGCTTAAAATGTTTTATGGCTGATTTTATTTTAGCGTCCATCTTTTGAAGCGGCACCCCGGTTTTCATCCCTGCATATATTTTTGATACCAGGAAGTTGGCATACAAATTATTGGCTTTTGCTGATTTTTTAAGTTTTGGTATATCTGCTTCATATAGGATTTTACGGTTTTTCCAATCGGGTGTACGTTTCATGCTTAACACCGAAAACGGAAGTATGATAACCAAGCTGAGTATGACAAGGGCTGATCTTTTTTGGGTTTTTTTAAAATCAGTGCGTTCTTTGAGGATATAAAAAATCAGCCATGTGATGCCCACTGCAAATCCCAGTGAGGGAATAAATAACAGACGTTCTGCAATGATCCCGGTAAGCGGGAAAAACAAATTGGAAAATGGAATTATCCCAATAAAATAAAAAGCGATGGCAAATGACAATATTTTCCGTTTTTTCAGGCCTTTAAACATGATATATATGAGGGCCAGATGTAACAGGATTGACACAATAACCACCGGATCGGATATCCCGGCGGCAGGGACCAATGCGTAGCCATAGTAGAAACGCAACGGAAAAGGCAAAAACAACAATTTCAGATACCATGCGAGGGAATAAAACACAACACCGATTTTCGTTCCCACTGTTTTGTTGAAAAAAAGCGGATTTTGCCAGTTATAAACAGGGGCATTTTGCTCCGGTAAACTTATTTTGGGAATAATATAAATAACAAACAGTGCAATACTTAATAGTGCCCCTATTCCGAGGATAAACCAAAAATATTTTGGTATTTTCAATTTGCCGAGACTGCTAAAGGCCGGGTCAAGATGTTGGTGGTGTGTGTATGCAGCAAAAAATAACAGGCATAATATGAAAGTATGTTTACCATCATCAGTAGTAATTAATGCGATAAGAATTGAAAGTAAAAAAAAGGCGGCCGATATTATTAATAAATGGTGTTTGATCTTTATCAATGGTTTTGTATTGTTTTTTTTCAGCAGCCATAATCCTGTTAGTGTAAAAACTACCAGTAGCAAAATCCCGCTCAATACCGGGCCGGTAATGTTCCTTATAAAAGCAGGGTCATGAAAAAAGCCTGCCATTAGCAATACTTGTATCAGTGCGATAAAAATATGTGTATTTGATGACACATGGCTTGTATGTTGTATGCCGGCACTTTTTTTCTCAAGGGCCCCGGATCTGAAAAACCACAGGCTCAAAGGTATAATGGCAACGAAGATCACAGCGGTTTCTTTTGCCAGAAATGCCAACACCAATAAGATCACACCTATGATGGCGGACCATGGTTTACGATTGTCATTAAATTTAATGAATTGTATCCAAGCCAGGCTTGCTAACAATAAACACAAAATTTCTTCCCTGTTTTTCAGGCTTAAAACAACTTCACTGTGAATGGGGTGCACTGTGAAAATGGTAAGGGCAATCAATATAAACCATAAAGAAACTTGGGGAAATAGTTTTCGGAACAATAGAAACAGTACGAACATCAATGCTGCATACCATAACAGGTTCATCAAATGAAAAATGGACGTATCTTCTCCGAATATTTGATATTCAATTGCATACAGAGCTATTGTCAATGGCCTGTACCCAAACTGCTGATCACGTTCGTTATGATACCGGGATGAAAATATCGCAGGGATAGCCTTAATGCCTTGCTGTGCAAGTTCATGGTCTTCAATAACGTAGTTGTCATCAATGTTGTAACCATGGTTAATGGATGGCCAGTAAAGCACAAAAGTAATCAGCATAAACCATAAGGCCGTCCATAGTTGGATGTTAATAGATGGTTTCTTCATAAATAATTAGTTGCTCAAAGATACAAAACTCCTTTTAATCAGCATGAAAAGCAAATGTTTTTCTTTATTGGTTTGTCACAAGCATCACAAAGAATCTATATATGACCGATTTTTTTTAAGAGCCTTACTTTAAGTTATAACCTGTTTCACTGTTGTTGTATTGCATTATTTTATGGATACAAAAACAGCTAAAAAATTTCCTCAAATTCAAAAGTGGTTTTATGTGGGCACA
>JAYENB010000080.1:0-4141 GCA_034721855.1 Bacteroidota bacterium | reverse complement strand
AGGAACAGTAACTTTTAATGGTTCTACTGCAGATCAAAGTATTGGAGGAAACAATTCATCAACATTTTGTAACTTAACTATAAATAATACGGGTTATAATATAAATTTAAATACACCGGTAACTGTAACCGGAGATTTAACATTGACCGACGGCAATATTATTTTGAACACTGCAAATCTTACCTTAGGTACAGCGAGTGCTGATTTGAGTAATTTAACAGGTGGCTCATCCGCAAGCTACATTGAAGCGGATAACTCAGGTACTGTTATATATTATCATAATAATGCTTCTACTGATTATACTTATCCTGTTGGTTGTGCTTCATATTACACTCCATTTACTTTTAATACGGGTACTTCTGTTTTGGGGGCAAATGCTTATACCACAATGAGAGTAGTTGATGCAGCCCATACTGAGATAGGAACACAAACAAATTATCTTAGTAGATATTGGGTACTTACTGATAATGATATTACTAGTCCAAATTATAATGTTAGCTATACTTATGATAATACAGATATTAATGGAACAGAAACAACATTGTTACCATACAAATATGCTTCTTCTGCATGGACTAACGGAGGTCTCCTGAATGTAAATTCAAATACACTTTCATGGAACAATATAACATCATTTAGTGATTTTACTGGTTTAGGCAGTACCCCGCTGCCGATTGAGCTCCTCAGTTTTACCGCAAAATGCACAGGGGATAATATCACCATAAATTGGACCACGGCAAATGAAACAAACAACGATTATTTTATACTCGAAAAATCAAGGGATATGACTGATTTTGTTGAAATCGCAAGAATTGAAGGACAGGGATTCAGCAACACAAATATTGAATACATCTATAATGACACCCTTGTTTTTTCCGGCTACAATTACTACAGGCTTACACAAGTTGACTTTGACGGCACAACAAAAAGTTTTGCACCAATATATGTCAATTGCGAGCACTCCAATAATGGTGAAGCCCGAATATTTGTGTATCCAAACCCGTTTCGTTCGGAAATCAATATTTTTATGGAAAATATTAATAATGATGTAATCCGTTTTGAGTTGTACGATGAACCGGGAAAATTGCTTTATTCTGAAAAATATAAAATTACCGGTAGTCCCGAAACCCATACCATTAAACTTGATCAGCTTGAACCTGCCATATATTTCCTGAAATCTGTTACCGACAGCCTGTTATTTACCAGGAAAATAATTAAAAAGAAGTAGTCCGGTTATTAATATACCCATAAATATAGTAACAATCAAAAATTGCAATTGATCCTCAATTGCTCTGTCCTTTAGGGCAGAGCTAATTGAATATCCCAAAAAAAAATCTCAGGGCTTTAGCCCTTTTATTATTGTTAATCTTCACCGATGCAGGTGAAAAACCGAATGTTTCAAGGGAATATATACATGACTTTTCAGAAAAATTTTCAGGGAAGATCAGCACGATTGAAACCTCCGGATACATGGCAAAGATCCATTACCTCGGAAAGGATATTAAAAATTATGGCAAAACAGTAAACAATGCTTATTTTTACAACACCGGTAAAAAATTCATGCACGCTGCTGAAAATATTGATACATGATAATAAAAAAACATCACCGTATTTTGATATGGCTTATTGTTCCTTGTATCCTACTTATTGTCTGGCTGTTGACCCCGGTAAAAACCTTGGAAAATGAGTGGTCATGCGTTTTGTATGACAAGGACAATACATTGCTGGCCGCTACCATTGCTAAAGACGGACAATGGCGCCTGCCAATGGGTGATGAGGACACCATCCCTGGTAAATACAAAACCTGCCTCTTGGAATTTGAAGACAAACGGTTCCGGTACCATGCCGGGATAGATTACCTCGCAATGACAAGGGCATTTTTACAAAATATAAATGCCGGTAAAACTGTCAGCGGGGGAAGCACCATAAGCATGCAGGTCATTAGATTATCACGGGGAGCCAAAGAAAGAAACATAGCAAACAAACTTATAGAAATGCTGTTGGCTTCAAAACTGGAAATCAGGCATTCAAAAGAAGAAATACTAAAACTCTATACCGAACTGGCTCCCTATGGCGGAAATGTGGTGGGCCTTAAAGCCGCTGCATGGCGGTATTTTGGCCGTTCTCCATCTGATTTAACATGGGCAGAAGCAGCTTTGCTGGCAGTATTACCCAACTCCCCTGCCTCCATCCACATGAATAAAAACAGGAAGGCATTAAAATCCAAACGTAACCGCTTATTGAAACGGCTGTATGACAATGAAAACATCAATCATGATACTTATACGCTTGCTATTGAAGAAGAAATTCCGGCAAAACTGACGCCTTTCCCCAATCAAAACATTCACCTGTTGTACAGGCTTAAAGATGCATATCCCGGCAAACATATTTTTCACACATACATAAATGAACAATACCAAAATCAGGCCTACAGAATCCTTGACAGGTATTATAAGGAATTTAGGAAAAACGACATTCACAATGCCGGGGCCATAATTGCCGAAACAGAAACAGGCAATGTAATCGCTTACATTGGAAATACCGGGCTTTTTGATGAAAACGGACAGGCTGTGTATGTGGATATGTGTGCGGCCAAACGCAGTTCGGGGAGTATTTTAAAACCATTTTTGTATGCCGGCATGCTCAGTAAAGGCGAAATTATGCCTCACAGCCTGATTCCTGACTACCCGGTGCGTTTTGGAGCCTATTCACCCCATAATTTCAACCTCCTGCATGATGGCGCAGTGCCTGCATCAAAGTGCATTGCCCGCTCTTTGAATGTTCCTGCTGTAAATTTGCTCAAAAAACATGGCATTGCAGTTTTTATTGAAGACCTGGAAAACATCGGGCTTACCACTGTAAACCGCAGCGCCGGTAACTACGGCTTATCCCTCATCCTCGGCAGTGCCGAATCCAGGCTGGATGAATTATGCGCTGCTTATGCTTCCATGGGAAGGCGCTTGTTGCATTTTCAAAAATTCAACGCCCGGTATATAAATTCAGATGTTCATCCCCTGATCTTTTTGAATGAGGAAGCGGGAATAAATCCTGGCATCACAACCAATTACAATGCAAATGCCCGTTTTGATGCTGCCGGGATATGGTATGCTCTTGAAGCCATGAAAGATGTCAAACGGCCGGATGATAAAGGGAATTGGAAATATTATAATTCCGAACAGGCAATTGCATGGAAAACCGGGACAAGCTATGGTTTCAGGGATGCCTGGGCTGTGGGCCTTACCCCGGATTATACCCTTGGCGTGTGGGTGGGCAATGCTACAGGCGAAGGACGCCCCGGGTTGATTGGCATAAAAACAGCAGCTCCTGTTTTGTTTGATCTCTTTGATATGCTGCCTGCTTACGATGAATGGTTCAAAAAACCCTACGATGCCATGGTAAAAATGCCAGTCTGCCAACAAAGTGGATACCTTCCCAACCCTCATTGCCCGGACGTGGACAGCTTATGGATTCCTAAAGCTGCCTACCATTTTCCACCTTGTCCGTATCACAAACTGGTTCATCTGAATGAAGATGAAAATTTCCAGGTATCGGCTTCATGTTATGATATTGAAAAAATAAAACACAAACCTGTGTTTGTGCTGCCACCCGCCATGGAATGGTATTACCGCAAATCACATCCTGAATATACAGGGATACTGCCCTGGCTTCCCGGGTGCAATGCCCAAAACCAGGATAACGTCATGCAGATCATCTACCCCGATGACATGGCAGAAATTTATTTGCCTGTGGAACTTGGCGGGGAAAAACAAAAAGTGGTGTTCAAAGCTGTCCATCAGGATAACGATGCCACTATTTATTGGTACATTGATGATGAGTACATTACATCCACAAAACACACTCACACGATAGGCATCATTCCCGATCCCGGAAAACATCATCTCATTCTTACTGATGATCATGGCAACAGAAAGGTTATAAGGTTTTTTATATTGGAAAAACCGTAACTACCCCTCGTGCCATCTCGCCGTCACTCCGTCACAATCCATGAACCAACCCCCCAAGCCGTCGCAGATGGCCAATCCGTGTAAATCTGTGTTAATCCGTCTGCACTCCGTTCCGCCGGACACGGTCTGTGGACAGAAAACAAAAAGCCGTCGCAGACGGCTAAAATCTGTGCAAA
>JAYENB010000079.1:0-4183 GCA_034721855.1 Bacteroidota bacterium | reverse complement strand
TTATTTTTGATTGATTAGTTTTTTTTATTAATTTTGAAACAAATGATGCTGCCAATACGTATAATATAATAGAGAGACTGTTATAAATTAACAAGTTATGAAACCTGGAAATAAAATAATAATTTGCATTTTATTCTTAGTAGCTATTGCTCTAACTACAGGTAATAAAATTATGGCCCAGGGTGTAGCCATTAACGAAGATGGTTCAGACACCGATATATCAGTGAAACGTAACAGATAAAATATAAAATATGCTACTACAAAAGGAAATAATAAGAAAAACTATTAGGAATAATAAGAAAAAAGATGATGAAGCTCTTGTAAACATATTTTATGAGCTTTTTAATAAGTATAGACAAGAAGATGAAAAAGTACTGGCAACAAAAGATGATATTAAAACAGTCGTAGAGCTGATGGATAAACGTTTTCAATATACGCAAGAATCTAATAACAAACGTTTTGAGGAGATGAATAATAACATGAGCAAACGCTTTGAAGCTGTAGATAAACGTTTTGAAGATATGTATAATTACATGAACAAACGCTTTGATGCTGTAGATAAACGCTTCGAAGATGTGAACAAACGCTTTGATGCTGTAGATAAACGTTTTGAAGATGTGAACAAACGCTTTGATGCTGTAGATAAACGTTTTGAAGATATGCAAAAATCTAATGATAAGCGTTTTGAGGAGATGAATAATAACATGAGCAAACGCTTTGAAGCTGTGGATAAACGCTTTGAAGATATGTATAATTACATGAACAAACACTTTGAAGATATTAACCAACGCTTTAAAATGATGTTTACATTTATTACTATCGGGTTTAGTGCCGTTATTGTATTAATATCATTGTTTAAATTCCTGATTTAAAAATTTAGACTCTGTTCAAAAACGTTGTTGTTGCAAATATTTTGATATATTGAAAAAAAAATTATAAAGTGTAGAAATAAAAGCAACCTTAACATTTTTTATCCGTCTTCACCGGACAAGTTTTGTCATTTAATTATTTTTTATATCTTTGTAATGAACTAAAAAAACATGGTCTCTAATATGCTAAAAAACACATTGATTTTTTCTTTGGCACTGATATTAGTGTTATTCTCATCTAAATAAATCAATGCTCAGGGCGTAGCCATCAATACCAATGGCTCAAACGCCGATGCCTCTTCCATGCTGGATGTGAAATCTACAATTTCGGGAATGCTTATTCCAAGGATGAATGAGGGAGAACGTGATGCAATCACTTCCCCTGCAACCAGCATGTTAATTTATCAGACAAACAACACGCCTGGTTATTATTATAATTCTGGCACACCTGCATCACCTGATTGGATTAGATTATTTGACACTGATGGTTCTGATAACGACTGGACAATTTCCGGAACAGATATGTATTCACATTCTGATATTACTGGAAATGTGGGTATTGGGACAACAACACCAAGCTATAAATTACATACGATGGGTGATATTTACGCCAATGGTGGGTGGCTTAGGGTTTCCGACAATGGAGGTTTGTTATTCCAATCTCACGGTGGCGGTTGGTATATGACCGATGCTACATGGATAAGGTCTTATGGTAATAAAAATATCTATCACAATACAGGAATTATGCGTACTGATGGGACTTTCCAAGTTGGAAGTTCTGGTTCAACATTAAATGTTCCTAACGGGGGTGATTTTGCATATCGGACAAGTGTGCTTTTTGCAAATACTTCTGGTAATGTCGGCATCGGCACAACTTCCCCTTCAACCCAATTGCACATATACATAAGCGGATCTACCGCTGGCAACTGTTACGAAGCTGAACGTGTAGAATGCAGTGGGAGTGGTGAGCCAGGCATTCTCCCGGCTGATGATGCTTATGGTGTAGTGGGAGCAAGTTCTACAATTTTCAGTGAAGACCGCAGGTTTTGGCGTTACTATGTTTATGATGATTATTATTACTCGAGTTCAACCGAAATTAAATCTAATATTTCAGATGTCAATCCTGATAAAGAAGAAAAGTATCTGGACAAATTGTGTCACATCAGGTCCATTCGTTTTGATCTTAATAAGGATGTAAAAGAATCGACCGGCCAAACAAATGATGGCCGTCTTATTGTGCCACGTGGTGGTAAACAAGTAGCCCGGGCAAAAAAGCTGGGGGTAGATGTTGCAAGTTTGCCTCCGGAGGCCAGGGATGAAGATGGGATGAATGTATCAGTGTCCGGCTTACAAGGTCTTATGGTAGTTTCCATTAAAGCTCTAAATAACAAAATCATAACCCTCGAAAACAAAATTTCTGAACTTGAAAAAAAACTGTCATCTCTGAATGATTAGTAACAAGAAATAAAAAATAATTTTATTTTGTGTAATATTTTTTTGTATATTTGTAGTGAATTGTCAATAAAAAATAATATAGAATGAAAAGACTCATAATTAACATATTGACAATGATTTTGCCCCTTTGTTTGTTTGCACAGGGCCTTAAAATCCACAGTGGTGCCAACCTCAAAGGAGGTAACAGCACCAATGATATTGTGATTGGCTCAGGCAACTGGACAAACAATGGTACTTTCACCCATCAGGATGCCACCGTGCATTTTACAGGCAGTGCAAACCAGAAAATTGATGGCAGTGTATCCTCCGATTTTTATAATCTTAACCTGAACAAAAGTGGCGGTGATCTGATGCTTGGAGCCAATATAAGCGTTGAACATGAACTGCAAATGAATAGTGGTGACCTTGATCTGCAAAACAGCGTGGCTGATCTTGATACAACAGGAAAAATCATCAATGAATCAAACACCAACCGGATAAAAGTAGGCGATCCAAGTACTAACACAGGAACAATTCAGGCTACACGTACCATCAATAGCGTTACAGATTGTAATCCCGGCAATCTCGGTGTGCTTATCACCACACCTAACGATCTGGGCAGCACAACTGTGGTGCGTGGACACCAGGTGCAGCAGGGAACCGGTTCTTATATAGCAAACGAAAGCGTAGCAAGATACGTTCAGGTTCCCGGTATCGGTAAACTGGAATCCGGAGTGAATGTGGAAATGTATTACTGGCATGCTGAATTAAATGGTCACAATGAACCAGAATTAATAGAATACCAGAAGGTTGTTGAAAGCCCCAATCCCGGAGCATGGTGGACCCCGCTTGATGGTTCTGTCGATACAGGAAGCAATCTTGTGACACCTGTCGATTATCCCTATTCTGATCATTTTGATCATGGTTCTTATAATTTTACAGAAACCTTTACGCTTGGCAGTGAGAAAGAACCATTGCCTGTTGAACTGATTGCTTTTGACGGAACATGTCATGAAGATTTTGTGGACTTGTCATGGACGACGGCTTCTGAAATCAACAATGAAATATTTCTTGTTCAACGTTCCGTTGATGGTAATGTCTTTGAAACCATTGGAAATGTGCAGGGAGCTGGTAACAGCAATCAACTTGAGAAATATGATTTTGCTGATGAAAAACCGGTTCCAAATGCCTATTACCGTTTAAAACAAGTTGATTTTAATGGTGATTATAAATATTCAAATATCATCAACGTTAAATGTATCAATGCGTCAGAACCACAATTTGCTGTGTATCCCAATCCTTTCCGTGAAGAGCTAAATGTGATTGTAAGCAACCTGCCGGATTCCCGCTTCACAATTAAAATATATTCGATGGACAGCCGCCTGGTGAAAAATTATCAATTTGAGGCGTTGACCGAAGAAACGCATAAAATCCTTTTCCTTGACGATTTAGCGCCTGCCATGTATGTCATCCGCATCATTTCTGATGATTTTGTCAAAACCTATAAAATTGACAAACAGTAAAATCCATACATGGAACGCTGATAACGCAGATGCTTATGATAAACGCAGATAATTATAAATCTTATTTAATCATAAAAATCAGCGTCATCTGCGTTCTATTTTTCATGGAACGCTGATAACGCAGATGCTTATGATAAACGCAGATAATTATAAATCTTATTTTATCATAACAATCAGCGTCATCTGCGTTCTATTTTTCATGGAACACTGATAACGCAGATGCTTATGGGAAACACAGATAATTATAAACACTCTGATATTACAAAAAAAATTATTGAGGCATTTTATAAAGTGTACAATACTTTGGGTTACGGATTTTTAGAAAGGGTTTATGAAAACGCATTATTTATTGAACTA
>JAYENB010000078.1:0-4191 GCA_034721855.1 Bacteroidota bacterium | reverse complement strand
CTAAGTTTTCAATAATTACATAACCACACCTGAATAAAAATTCAATAATTATACAGGTGCACCTTAAAAAATATTTGTACTTTTACTTTATGAAATTTTTGAAACGGAACATATTCGATACAGTTAAAGCCCATATTTTTAAGGAGGAGATTACAATAATTTCGGGTTCCCGTCAGGTGGGAAAGACAACCTTACTAAAATCTCTGCAGGCAGATTTGAACCAGGAATATCAGACTGATTATTATATCCTTTAAAATAACTTTCTATCTCAGCTTAAAAATTCACCAATGGTAATAGTTTAAAAGGTTTTTTATTTTCTTTCCTGTAATTTAATAAACCAAGTTGAATCCCTTTATCATACCTAACGTAATTAAAAATCCCAATTTGAAGTCCTGCCTTATTATCAATATTGAGGATTCCAAGTGAAAAACTTGTGCTACCTTGTATATTTAACAATCCTATTCTTAAGCCTTTTATTCCATAACCGGTGTTTATTATCCCCGCCTGAAAGCCGTTAAGAGTTGAATAACAAAGACATCTGTTTTGAACATGATTGTTCATAATTCCGAGCATGACTCCATTGCCTTTAAATGATATGCCTGTGTTATAAAATCCAACTTGTAAACCGTTTAAAACCCCGTTAATATTTACAAGGCCTGCACGAATTCCATTTGAATAGTCCTTCTTCTCTATTTGATAAAGATTGGAAATGCTTTCATTGCGAGACATTAACGAGAAATTTAAACCATTGTATGTTCTTATTTGGCTTTTTACTGTAATAATTAATCCATTCTGGTGTTCAGCCTGTTCCTTATCAATGAAATTAAATCTGATACCATTGTAAATCTCAGGATTTCCAAATGCTATCCCGCCTTTATCGCCACCAATCGAAACGTATTTCTGGGCAAAGGAAGCTAGTGAAAATAGTAAAAACACAAAGCAAATAACAAATTTTACAAAATTGAATGTATGTGTGTTTCTCACCATGAACATTACAATCAGATTATTTTATCTCCTCAATCTCCCTCATGATCCTGTGTGCCAACTCATCTGCACGTGCTTTGCTTTTACTTTCTGAATAAATCCGGATAATGGGTTCGGTATTGGATTTGCGCAGATGCACCCATTCATCATCAAACTCAATTTTTACCCCGTCAATGGTGCTGACAGGCTGGTTTTTGTATTTTTCTTTCATGCTATGCAGAATGGCATCCACATCGGTATCCGGAGTCAGTTGTATTTTGTTTTTGGAAATCACATACTCAGGGTATCCGGCACGCATTTTAGATACCTTGCAGTTGCGTTTTGCCATGAAGGAAAGAAATAGCGCTATCCCCACAAGGGCGTCCCTGCCGTGATGCAAATCGGGATATATCACCCCGCCGTTACCTTCACCGCCAATCACAGCATTGACTTCTTTCATTTTTTCCACCACATTCACTTCGCCCACAGCGGAAGCAAAATAGGCTGCTCCATCGTATTTTTCCGTTACATCACGAAGGGCCCGTGTGGATGACATGTTGCTGACAGTGTTCCCGGGCTTATGCTGTAAAATGTAATCAGCGATGGCCACCAGGGTGTATTCCTCGCCAAACATGTTTCCGTCTTCGCAAACAATGGCCAGGCGGTCAACATCAGGGTCCACCACAAAGCCCACATCCGCACCTTGTTTACGTATCACTTCGGATATGGCAGTCAGGTTTTCAGGCAGCGGCTCCGGATTGTGCGGAAAATCGCCCGTAGGTTCACAGTACAACTCATTAACTTCAGCCACACCCAATGCTTTCAGAAGTTTGGGAATGCCAATGCCGCCTACAGAATTTACACAGTCAATGGCGACGCTGTAATTTTGCTTCCGGATTTGTTCTGCATTTACCATTGGCAAATCCAATATGGCCTGAATGTGTTTGTCTTCGTAATTCCCAATGCTTTTTGATTTCCCAAGATGCATGACATCCTGATATGTAAAATCTGCAGCTTCCGCCAATTTAAGGATATGTTCACCGTCCGCAGCATTGAGAAACTCACCGTGGCGATTAAGCAACTTCAGGGCGTTGTATTCTTTTGGATTGTGGCTGGCAGTGATGATGATTCCGCCATCGGCTTTTTCCATGACAACAGCCATTTCTGTAGTTGGTGTGCTGGCAAGGCCAATGTTTATAACATCCAGTCCCATGCTGCTGAGTGTGGCGCAAATCAAATCCGAGGCCATTGGTCCTGAAATACGGGCATCACGACCCACTATCACCTGAATTTTTGCTTTGCCGGGTGTTTTCCCCGTATCATTTATCAGCCAATCGGCATAGGCTGATGTAAAAAGCACAATGTCCTGAGGAGTAAGGTTGTCACCAGGCTTACCTCCAATCGTACCACGAATACCGGAAATGGATTTAATGAGTGTCATACATCGTGAAATTGATTCGATGTAAAATTAACAAACTGTTTTTATGATGGCAAAAAAATCAATAATTAAACAGCGGATTTCACTGCCAATCAGTATTCACCGCTAAAAATAGGGGAATTTCCTAATAAGGTATTAGGGTGTAGGGGTTAGGTTTTAGGAAAAGTTTCCCTCCTAAAACATACCCCCTAACTCCTCTTAAAGGAATATCAGTTGCGCTATGATGTAAACCGGTAATAACACAAGTAAAGAGAAGCGGAACAAATATCCTAAAAATGACGGCATGGGGATTTTGTTTTCTTCAGCGATGGCTTTCACCATAAAATTGGGGCCATTGCCAATGTATGTCATAGCACCAAAGAAAACAGCACCAAGACTAATGGCAACAAGCACCATTTCGGGGATACCTGCAACAAAACCTTCTTCAGCCCCAGGAAACATGCCCAAAGCAAGTTTATGGAAAGAAATTGCTGTTGGTGTGTTATCCAAAAATGCACTCAAGCCACCTGTGGCATAATAAAAATGAGATGGTTCAGACAAACCAAAGGAAGCCGCATTGGTTTGCAGGTAATTTAAAGCAGGAACCATGGTGATAAAAATCCCAAGAAACAGAAAAGCCACTTCAATGATGGGTGTCCATGTAAATTTATTGGCTGCTCTCAACTTTTTCCTGGTAAGTAAAAGCGACAAGCCGGCAAAACCAAGCATGGCTGCTTCACGGATAAATCCATAATAATGGTTTTCATTAATGATATCAATGTAATTATTGTTCAGGAACGCTACTGAAGCCACAATACCTGCCAACCACAGAAAATTCAGGTTCCCTTTTAATTTAATGGGTTCAATATGTGTTTTATCAGAAATAAGGTTTTGCCGGGGTTCTTTTTTGTGATAATAAGAATCCACAAAGAAATAAATTACCAACAACAATGCATTGACAAAAGCCCACTCCGGCAACAGGTGAAAAAACCATGAAAATTCAGCCCCGCGCAAATACAACATGAATAGTGGCGGGTCACCCAGCGGTGTTAAAAGGCCTCCACAATTGGCAATAATCGCAATAAAAAACAAAATGGTATGCACCTGAAATTTACGTTCTGAATTTGTTTTTATTACCGGCCTTATCAACAACATGGCAGCACCGGTAGTTCCCATGAATGATGCCAGTATAGCACCCATCCCCAGAAATATGGTATTTACCCATGGCTTGGCTTCAATATCTCCCTGTAAATGAATACCACCTGTTATCACAAACAAAGTACCCAATAATATCATAAATGGTACATAATCAAACAATAATTGATGTACCAACGCATCCGACCTATCACTGGCGATTAGATAAATGGCCGTGGGAATACCCAAAACAAGGGATATGATTAACTTATTTTTATTTTTTTCCCACCATGCTTCAAACCACAAGGGGCCAACGGCTATGGTTGCCAGCATTAAAACAAACGGGATAATTGTCCAGATTGGTAAACCACCAGATTCTGCGATTCCAGATTCTGCGATTACTGATAAGATTTCCATAGTTTTAGTTTTAAAAACGGCAAATCTAATGTTTTTTTTAGTTTTTTATGAATGGATATTATGCATTTTTCACTATTTTTATGTTGATAAGCATTGGTAACTAATCAGCATTAGCAAAAGTAGCTCCTCACCACAAAGTCGCAGACCCGTCTGTCGCCGGGCAAGGTTGGAAAGGTTTAAAATTTGGTAACCATTCACAGTATATTTATTTAACATCAATTTCTTAGTTTATACATTTTTATAATTTCTAATTGACCTAA
>JAYENB010000077.1:0-20995 GCA_034721855.1 Bacteroidota bacterium | reverse complement strand
TTGAAGATATGTTGAATGCTGATTTGACAATATATCCTAACCCAACTGATGGTAAGGTTATTGTTGAAATGTATTTTAACCAATCTAAAGATGTAAGTTTATCAATCATTAGTACTACAGGTCAGGTTATCAGTCACCAGGAATATAAAAATGTGAGCGAAATTAATCGTAGCATTGATCTTGGAGATGTAGCCAACGGTGTTTATACACTTAGGATACAGGCTGATGGAAAACAACTGAATCGCAAAATTGTATTGAATAAATAATAAATTCAATAACACTACAAAAAAAGCTGCTTGTTAAAATAGGCAGCTTTTTTTTATTAATATTTCCTGATTTGTAACTACTCAGTGCTAAAAAAAAACCTTAACAGTTCAATTTACAAATTTTAAATCTTTGCAACCTTGCCCGGCGACAGACGGGTCTGCGTCTTTGCGGTGACGAGCTACTTTTGCTCATACTGATTAGTTACCCTGATTTTGTTGACGATATCATTGGGAGGAATAAGATGTTCTTCCCCGGAATGCATGTTTTTCAGCTTTACTTTGTCTGCTTTCATTTCATCTTTTCCCAGAATGATTACCCAGGGGATTTTTTTCTTGTCGGCATATTTCATCTGTTTCTTGATTTTTACCGGATCGGGGTAAATTTCTGCATTGATATCAGCTTTACGTAATGCAGACAACCATGGTAAACAATGTATTTCTTCCTGTGCTCCGAAGTTAAGAAACAAAACTTCACTTTGTTGCATTTGTGTTTCCGGGAAACCACCGGTTTTTTCCAAAACATCATAAATACGGTCAGCGCCAAAAGAAATTCCAACTCCTGAAAGGTCTTCCAATCCAAAAATTCCTGTCAGGTCATCATAACGGCCACCACCACAAATGGATCCTATATCAACATCCTGTGCTACCACTTCAAAAATGGCACCGGTATAATAATCAAGACCGCGGGCAAGGCTTAAATCCAGCTCAATGTCAGCATCAAATTCAAAATGGTCAATGTATGTCCACAGTTTTTCTGTTTCCTCAATGCCTTTTGTTCCTGCCTGCGTGTTTTCTGTTAAGGACTTGATCATATCAAGTTTTGATTTTGTGTTATCTTTATACAAAAACACATTCATTAACTTATCGCTGATTTCATCGGATATCCCCAGCGCGGAGAATTCTTCTTTGACTTTTGTTTCTCCGATTTTATCTAATTTGTCAATGATGACAGTAATCTCCATGAATTTTTCTTTGATGCCCATGCTTTCCATGATGCCCTGTAGCAGCTTTCTGTTGTTTATTTTTATGGTAACAGGCATGTTGAGGCGATTGAAAACCTCATCCATAATTTGGACAAGTTCAAATTCATTGATCATTGACTTGGAACCAATCACATCTGCATCACACTGAAAAAATTCCCTGTATCGTCCTTTTTGTGGCCTGTCTGCACGCCATACCGGTTGAATCTGATACCTTTTAAACGGGAAAACAATATCGTTTTGATGTTGAACCACAAACCGGGCAAATGGTACTGTCAGGTCGTATCTCAGTCCTTTTTCAGATATTTTGTTTGCCAGGAAAGGAATATCCCGTTTTGTCAATTCTTCATCACTGACTTTTTTTAAAAAATCACCTGAATTCAATATTTTAAACAACAACCTGTCACCTTCTTCACCATACTTTCCCATCAGCGTTGATAATTTCTCCATGGCCGGGGTTTCAATTGGCAGGTATGCATAATTTTCAAACACAGTACGTATGGTATTGAAAATATAATTGCGTTTTAACATTTCCCCGGGGGTGAAATCCCGGGTTCCTTTTGGGATGGATGGCTTTTGTTTCATGTTCTTATATTTTTTTCAAAACTAATAAAATTAAGATAATAATAATAATGGGGAATAAGCTAACAAATCACAGATGGAAAATAAGAAAAGAGGGGCATGCGGATTGCCGCATGCCCCTCTCTTCTTATTCAATTACGTTATTCAATTACTTATTCAAAAAAACTTTTTTCCCTTATGAAAGGTTCGTATCCCATTTCCCGGAGATTTTGCATGGCTGAACGTGCTTCTCTTTTAGAGTCAAAACTACCGACATAGTATCTGTATAAACCGTCATCGCCAACGTGTTCCTGCACGCCAATCAGGTCATCGAAATAGTTGATGGAACGTCTGTTTTCCAAAGCAAATATCTGTATGGTAAATTTTCCATATTTGGTTTCAGCCACAAATTCTTCATCAGCCAATTTTTCTTCAAGTTCAGGAGGGATAACGTCTATATCCGTATTAATGGGTTGTATTCTTAGTTTATCATAGCTACCTTCTTTCAAAACATTAAATTCTGCCCTTCGGTTGAGTCTTCGTCCTTCAGGATAGTCTTTACCTTGAATAACATTGGGAGCAATGGGGGCAGATTCCCCGTATTTTCTTGTAATAAGACTTGAAGAGGAAACACCTTTGTTAACGAGATAATCTTTTACCGCTTTTGCTCTTCTGTAAGATAACAGGTAATTGTATTCGTTGCTGCCGATGTGATCGGTATGCCCTGCTATTTCAATAACGGCATCTGTATTGTTCCGCATAAAACCAGCCAGACGGTTAAGATTTTCATAATAAATAGGTTTGATATTGTATTTATCAAAATCAAACAAAATGTTCTCTACGACAATTTCTCCCCGGTCAATTTCACCTTTAGCTGCCAGGTCAATGTCAAGGAAGAGTTCTTCTCCTTCAGTGATATCAAGTCCATACACTATTTCTGCGTAAGAGGGGATTTCTCCCTGGGCGACAATATCCACTTCATCTACCCCGGCTTTTATCAATGCTTGTTTCACAACCTCAAAGCGTTCGGGGCTGAGCGGATGGCTGGGTGGATAATTGATAGTGATAGCCATGGAAGCTCTTGTTGTGTCAACAAGGCTTGACATCTTGTCAATTACCCTGTTGCCTGATGCTGTCATTTCTGTTTTTCCCTGTTCGAACAGTACCTTGTCATGGTAAGCGTAGAGTTGTATAATAACAGGATCAAGTTCAACAGGCCTGTAGCTTTCCAGAAACTGATCTGCATCCTCTTTTTGAGGTTTTAGTGTTTTGGTTACCATTTGTCTTCCCATCACATTATAAATGATGTCATATTCTGCTCCGGGGCGTAATGAAAGAATGTATTCTCCTGTGTATTTGTTGGGGCGATATACGCCTGAAATGGCATTTGTTTTTGAATCTCTGACAACAATAATAACATCTTCGGGCACTTCTCCTTCGGTATCATTAACAGTCCCTTCATAAATAGCAAGGTTTGTAATAAAAACATCTTTGTGTTTGATCATATAAATATCAAGATCACCATAACCATCTTCACGGTATGTGCTTAAATACCCACGCCGGCCGTCCATGCTCATTACGTAAGCCACATTATCTCCGGTAGTATTGATAGGATAACCCAGGTTAGTTGGCAAACCAAAAGTATAATCTTCATTCATTTTCGAATAAAAAATATCATAACCACCCATGGTGTTATGTCCTTTTGAACTGAAAAACAGGGTTTGTCCATCAGGGTGAATAAAAGGCGTTTCTTCATCGTATTCGGTGTTTACATTGGGACCTAAACGTCTGGGTTCGCCAAATTCCCCTGTCGGTAATCGCCGTACTACATAAATATCCAGACCCCCAGAACCACCGGGTCTGTCGCTGGTAAAATAGATGCTTTGATTGTCAGGTGATATACAGGCGTGTGTTTCCCGGTTTTTTGTGTTGATCTCTTCTGTGAGTTGCTTTGGTTTTGACCACTCTATTGAGTCTTTTTCCTTTTCCGTGGTAAAAATATTCCCGGCGTGATATTCTGATCTGAAAAAAAGCAAGATGTCCCCTTCAGAAGACAAGCCGATTGATGCTTCATTTTCATCTGTGTTGATATGATCACCCATTCGCTCAGGGTTGCCCCAATCTCCTTTGTGTTTAGTTGATACAAATAAATCTTCGTCTTGATTATAAAATGGTTCCCCGGCCCTGGGGCGTTTGGATGTATATATCATTTTTGATTCATGGACATCTATAATGGGTGAATGATCTGAATAGCTGGAGTTAATAACTTGTCCCATGTTTACCATGTCCACACTGACGGGTGCGTTTACCATGCGTTTTGCACGTTTTGTTATTTTGATTTGCCGTATGGTTTCTTCTTTGTTTAGTTTCACTTCCTGTGTTTTCTCCTTTGTGTCCAGGTATTCCAGAAATTTTTTAAATGCTTTGATTGATTTTTCAAATTCTAAATTGACCCTGTATGCCTGACCAAGGAAAAACCATGTCAAAGGGGGGGCATTTTGTTCTCTGTGGTTGTCATCTTCATACGTTTCGCTGATGTACCCTGAAGCATATTCCAGTTTTTCTTCAGCTTTCTTTTGATATATCCTGCTTTTTAAATAACATAATCCCAGTAAATACTGAATGTTGGCGTTGTCAGGTTCAATTGTATTGAGTTCATCCAACAACGGAACAGCAGCATTGTAGTTGTCTTCATAGATGAAAGCATTCGCGTCATAAAATTTGTTTACAAAACGACGGTCAGGTTGGTTTTCGCTTTGACTGAAAGTGGCAAAGCTGACAGCCAGAAATGTCATCAATAGGATCAAGCTTTGTCTCATGGTATTTTTTTTATCAATGATGTAAAGATATAAAATTAAAATAATTAAACAATAATGGAATAAAGAGCAAATGATAAGGCGTGTTAATCTAGTGTCATGTCAAGCCTAATCTGACGCCCCAAGTTTTGTTCTTTTTCGTTTTTTTCTTCATAAAAAAAAGACTCACGTAGCTATGGCTATGCTTACTTTTTTTTATTTTGAAAAAATCAAAAAATAACTTCAACTTAACCATCATCTTAGGCTTGACATGACACTAGTATAGCGTTTCTTAATTAACATAACTTGTCCGGCGAAGACGGGACCGTGTCCGGCGTAGCAGAGCGAAGACGGGACCGTGTCCGGCGTAGCAGAGCGAAGACGGATCAATAAATCCGAAGCACTAATTTCTAAATCTTAAACAATATCATAAATGATTTTGAAAAGCTGATTGTATAGTCGTAACAATGTTGTCAGCATCAAAACCACAGATTTCTTTTAATTCTTCCGGTTTCCCGTGATAAATGAGTTTGTCAGGAACTCCCAGCCTCTTAACATAGCAATTTCTATTGTTATCTGCGAGATATTCCAGAACGGCAGACCCAAATCCTCCGGCAATTGATCCGTTTTCAATGGTAATTATCTTTTTTGTTTTGGTTGTGATTTTGTCCAATAGTTCAGTATCTAAAGGTTTGATAAATCGCATGTCATAATGGGAAATGGAAATACCTTTGGTGTGTAGCTTGGCAGAAGCGATGCGGACATTGTTTCCTGCCGAACCATATGAAAGTACCGCTATACCCGCATCCTCTTTTTCTTCAATCACCCTGGCTTTACCCACCGGGATAGACTGAAATTCTGTTTTCCATTCGTTGTGAACACCCCTGCCGCGTGGATAGCGAATGACGAAAGGGCCTGTTGGTTTTATCTGGGCAGTGTATAATATGTTTCGTAGTTCAATTTCGTCCATAGGAGCTGCCAGTGTCAGATTGGGTACGGTTCTGAGAGCAGGAATATCATACAACCCATGATGTGTAACGCCATCTTCACCTACAAGGCCGGCTCGGTCAAGACATAATACCACAGGAAGGTTCTGTATAGCAACATCGTGTATGATCTGATCGTATGCTCTTTGTGCAAACGTTGAATAGATTGCACAGTACGGAATGAACCCCTTGGTGGCCAGCCCTGCTGAAAAGGTCACTGCATGTTGTTCGGCAATGCCGACATCAAAGCAACGATCGGGAAATTTTGTTTTCATGATATCCAGTGAAGATCCTGTCATCATGGCCGGTGTGACAGTAACAATTTTATCATTTTTTTCAGCCAGTTCGGTTACAGTTGTACCAAATACTTCCTGGTATTTTGGCGGTGCAGTTTTATCCCCTGATGATTTTATTAATGTTCCTGTTGTTTTATTAAACTTGCCGGGAGCATGCCACAGCGTCTGATCTTTTTCAGCGGAGGGGAATCCCTTGCCTTTTTGTGTGAGTACATGCAACACCTTGGTCCCGGAAATGTCTTTCAGGTCATCAAGTATTTTTGTAAGATAAACCACATCATGTCCGTCAACGGGGCCAAAATACCTTAATTTCAGGGATTCAAACAAATTACTTTGTTTCATCACAATGGCTTTTAATCCATTGTTTACTTTCTGAACAAGGTCTCGTGCATTGGGCCCTCCAACACGGTTTATTTTACTTAAGAACCGCCATACATCGTCTTTGACCTTATTGTATGTTTTGGAAGTGGCAATATCAATCAGGTATTCTTTCATGGCTCCTGAGTTTGGTGATATGGCCATGTTGTTGTCATTTAAAATGATGGTCATATCGGTATTCATAGAGCCTGCATTGTTCAGGGCTTCAAAAGCCATTCCTCCTGTCATCGCACCGTCACCTATAACCGCCACTGTTTGTTTGTTTTCTCCTAAAAGCTTATTAGCAATTGCCATACCAAGAGCTGCAGATATGCTTGTTGATGAATGTCCTACGCCAAACGCATCATATTCTGATTCATGTATTGCAGGGAAGCCACTGATTCCATGGAGTTTGCGATTGGTATGGAATTTTTCCATCCTCCCCGTTAATATTTTATGTGCGTAGGCCTGATGACCAACGTCCCAGATAACGGTATCCCGGGGTGTTTGAAGTGTATAGTGCAGTGCAACAGCTAATTCAACGGCACCCAGGCTGGCTCCCAAGTGTCCGGGATTACTTGATACTTCTTCAATGATAAAATCCCTGAGTTCCTGGGATAGTTTAACCAGGTCTTTTACATCCAGTTTCCTGAGATCTTCAGGATAGTGTATCCCGGATAATAATGGACCTGGATTTGCATGCATAATTTCTTATTATATCTTTAAGACAAAATTACGAATAATTATCGAGAGTAATGGAGAAAATGATTAACATTCTATTGTCAATAAAAACCTTGAAAATCCGTTATCCTGTAATGAATTATTATTATTTTTGAATAATCTAAAAATCTGAATGTTATGCAAAAGAATATACTGCGAATCATAGGCTTGCTTGTAATATCAGGCATTGTTTTTTCATGTGTCCCGGCCACTAAAATGGAAGCCATGAAAGAGAAAAAAGAACGTTGTGAAGCTGAGCGTGATGATCTGAAAGCTGAAAATGAAGAACTTACTACGCAGAAAAATGAAATGCAGGCAGAGCTTGAACGTCTGCGTAAAATTAACAAAGGTCTTGTCCGTGATACTGCAATAAAAGGGAATTCATACCGCACCCTCACCGTACAATATGATAAGATTAACGAATTGTACAACACCTTGCTTGAAAACACTGAAAAACTCCGTGAAGGAGCTGATGCTGAAACTAAAAAAGCGTTGGCAATGTTGGAGGAAGCCAGGAATGATTTACAACAAAAAGAAGATGAGTTGAGAGCACTGGAAAAAAGACTCAATAAAGAAAAAGCCAATCTCAATGCATTAAGAACTGAATTACAGATAAAAGAAGCTGAGATCAATAAAAAGAATAAACAGTTGGCAGAACTTCAGTCGGTTTTGAACAGAAAGGATTCTGTAGTCAATGTGTTGAGGCAAAAAGTCTCAGACGCGTTGCTTGGCTTTGAGGGTGAAGGCCTCACCGTAACAAAGAAAAACGGAAAAGTGTATGTTTCCCTGGAAGAAAAACTGTTGTTTGCTTCCGGAAAATGGGCGGTAGACCCCAAAGGTCAAAAAGCCCTCGGTAAATTGGCAGAAGTGCTGGAAAAAAATCCTGACATCAACATTATGATCGAAGGACATACGGATGATTTGGAATATCATGGCAGTGGAAACATTGAAGATAACTGGGATTTAAGTGTAAAACGTGCGACTGCCATTGTGAAAATACTGCTTAAAAGATCCGACATTGACCCACAGCGTTTGATTGCCTCAGGCAGGGGTGAACATTTGCCTGTGGATCCCTCAGATACACCGGAAGCAAGAAGGAAAAACCGGCGTACAGAAATTATTTTAACCCCCAAACTGGATGAACTGTTTGAAATAATGAACATTCAATAAGGCAATAAATGCTTACAGCATATAATTGGTGTCTGTCCATAATGTCCGATTTCTGCGTTACGCTCGTATTGACAAACAGTCATTTACAAAAGTAAACTCCTGGTTGCCAATACTTCGCAAGCCTTGAACTCGAACATTATGAACCAGACACTGACTCTATTGACAAGCACTAATTGGTATCGCCTTATTAATCTAATCAAAATAAGAATCAGCTACCTGTTAAGCAGATTAACAGGTAGCGTTTTTGTGTGGGGAGCCCCACCAGCTATGAGTTTTGAAATTTCCGGCAAATGTCAACTTCATTGTCCGGAATGTCACCTGGGAAGTAAAAAACAGGGTGAAAGGGGAAACATGTCATTTACATTGTTTGAATCTGTCATACATGATCAAAGGCATAATTTATGGGTGGTGAACCTGTATTTTCAGGGAGAAGCTTTATTGCACCCCGGGTTTGATAAGTTTATTGCCTTACTGGAAAAACACAATATTTATTCTGTGATTTCTACCAATGGAAATTTTTCAGATCCTGAAATTGCTGAAAGGCTGGTTAGGGCAGGACTAAAGAAGCTAATTGTATCTGTGGATGGTAGCAGTCAGCAGGAATATGAAAAATACAGACGTGGAGGCTCTTTGGAAAAAGTGTTAATCTTTATCAATCATGTAAAGCAGGCAAAGCAAAAACTCAAACAGAAATACCCTGTCATTGTAATGCAAAGCCTTGTGATGAAACACAATGAAAACAGCATTGAGAAATTCAAAAACATGGCTTCTGAACTCAAGGTAAAGTTACAACTGAAAAGTGTGCAAATCAATCATCCTGAGAGCATTGACTTGTTGCCTGAAAAATCGCGTTACAGGCGTTATGAAATCAAAAATGGAAAAGCTGTTTTGATGAATCCTTTACGTAACCATTGTTGGCGACTGTACAGAAATCCGGTTATAACAAGTGAGGGAGATGTGCTGCCTTGTTGTTTTGATAAAAGCCTCAAATACACCATGGGAAATCTTTATACACAGAAATTTTCAGAAATCTGGCACTCACAAGCATATTATAATTTTAGAAAACAGGTTTTTACAAACAGAAAAAATATTGATATTTGTAGAAATTGTTCTGAAGGCACAAAACACATATATGTCTGATATTTATCTTTCCATAGGTGGAAACCTGGGAGACCGATTGAAAAACATCGGTATGTGCCAGCAAGCCATTGCTGAAAAGATTGGTTCTATTCTAGATTTTTCCCCGATTTATGAAACCGAGCCCTGGGGGTTTGAGCATGAACGCCATTTTTACAATCAGGTGTTGCATGTGCAAAGCGAATTAGCCCCGGAGCAAGTGTTAGAACGATGTCTGTATATTGAAAAGTCACTTGGAAGAGAACGGAATACATCCAAAAACAAGAATTATGCTGGCAGAACCATGGATATTGACATCATTTTTTATGATGATGTTATCATTGATAAACCGGCATTGCACATTCCACATCCTGAGTTTAAAAACCGCTTGTTTGTGCTTGTTCCCATGAGCGACATTGCTCCTGATTTGATTGATCCGGTAAACGGAGAAAGCATTGAAACATTGAAGAAAAATTGTAGCGACACAATTAGTTATCAAAAAACAAAACACCCGGGAAAACAGTCACATCATGAAACAAAATGAAATATTTATGAACATGGCCTTTCAGGAAGCCAGGGACGCTTATGATGAAGGTGAAGTCCCCGTGGGTGCTGTTTTAACCTGTAATGGTCACCTCGTTGCTAAAGGCCATAATCAGACTGAGCGGCTGACTGATATAACCGCTCATGCCGAAATGCTTGTTTTGACAGCCGGAATGGATGCTTTGCACAGCAAATTTTTATCTGAATGTAATTTATATGTTACCCTGGAGCCTTGTATTATGTGTGCAGGAGCCATTGGCCTGGCCCGTATTAAACAACTTCATTTTGCTGCTTTTGATGAAAAAAGAGGTTACAGGAAATACTCAGAACATGTACTACATCCTAAAACAGAAGTATTCACAGGGTTGATGGAAAAGGAGTCTGCAGAGTTACTTAGAGCCTTTTTCAGAGAGAGGAGGTATTAATTTAATGAGTTCAATGCGTGTTGTCCCTGATTTGAGCACCTGAAACGCATATGTTTCATAGTCCGGATCGCGTATGATTTCTCCCTGATTCGGAAAACTTTCATGGATATACAACAGGTATCCCGCCAGCGTTTCGTATTCATCGGATGCCTTTAGATTAAAATCGTATTTGTCGTTCAAATAGTCAATTTCAATTTTTCCGGAAAACACATAAGCCCCATCAGGCAGTTGTTTTTCAGTGATATCAACGGTATCATATTCATCCTCAATTTCACCAAAAATTTCTTCAAGTAAATCCTCAATGGAAACAATGCCCGATGTGCCACCAAACTCATCTACTACCACGGCAATGTTTTTGTTTTCTTTAATGAACAATGTAAGCATGTCTTGTGCTTTCATAGTTTCCGGCAATATGAGTGGTTTTCGCAACATGCTTTTTAGTGATCCGGGGTTTTTAAACAAATCGTGGCTTCGTACGTATCCTACAATGCTATCAATGTTATCTTTATAGATGAATATTTTGGAATAACCTGATTCAATAAACTGTTGTGTTAGTGTCGGAATATCAGTGTTCAGGTCAACAGCAACAATATCAGTACGCGGCACCATGCATTCACGCAACCGTATATCACCGAAATCCAGTGCATTCTGAAAAATTTTCAGTTCTTTGTCAATGGAATCTTCTTCTTCATGCTCTCCGTTGGATTCTGAAATAAAATCATCCAAATCTACCTTGCTCAGAACCTGAGCCTGTTTGACATTTTTAATTTTAACCCCTAGTAAACGGGTTCCTATGGTTGACAACCATAAGCTAATTCGGACAATAGGGTAAAAAATCATGTAAAAGAAGGCCAGGGGAACAGCAAAAATCTTTAATGACTGATTGCTGACCGTTTTGAAAAGCACTTTGGGGATAAATTCTGCAAACACAAGGATGATGAGTGTTGAGATGATGGTTTGAATAAGCAGTATAAGGCCGTCGTTTTCATTGACTAGCCTGGCAATGTCAGGTTCGAGAAGAGTGGCCATGAGGATACCATAAATGACAAGGGCAACATTGTTACCCACAAGCATGGTACTTATATAGCGGGATGGATATTCTGAAAAATGCGATAAAATCTTTGATGACAGTTTGTTTTCTTTCTTTGTGATTTCAAGCCGGAGTTTATTTGATGAGATGAACGCGATTTCCATCCCGGAAAAAAAAGCCGAAAACAGTAATGTTATCAGTATATAAGGGAGTAAATCCATTTTTTATTATCGCTTACGTCTGTTTTGTTTTCGCATGTACATTTTGAGGAAAAAAATTATCAGACATAGCAGCGAGAGAATCAAATATACCCAGGCATACATTTTGCCGGGTTCTCCCTGGTTGAATTTTATCATAGCAGCCACAAAAGTGAATATGGCCATGCCAAGCCACAGATAGTCAATGACAATCAGAAAAATTGGTTGTTTTTTACGATGGTTCCTGTTCATTTTCATTGATAACAAAAGATCCTTTGGGGTTATTAATTGTCCAGTTTGAAAAATCCTGGTTTGATTCAAAACCGGTGCCTATAAAAATTTCTTCTTTGGTGGTAATCCTTACAAACTTATGTGTGTAAATACGCTCGTTTTCCATATCCCAAAAAAGTTGTTCAGTGTTGATCTGTTCTTCTTTTACGAGATCTTTTCCAATAACGTTACGTTTTGCTTCCCACAATTGTTGTTTGGCATAGTAGATACCATACTCTGCCTTGATTACAGATTCAACCGTATCCTGATTGTAAAATTTTACCGTCAGACCTTCAGGATACTCATCATAAGGAGATGCATCCTGTTTTTCAGGCTTAAAATTTTGCATAACAGGAGCGTCCAATACCACCCTTATCTTGCCGGAATCGGTCATCGTCGTATGTAAATCATTGATTTTTATGGTTGGCAACTCCGTTTCATAGGTGATTTGTTTTACCTCGCTTATATCATTTTCACAGGCAAAAAACAAAAGCACACTTCCCATAATGATGACAAAGCATGCTTTATGTTTATGTATATTACGTATTATGTTCACTGTAGTATAGCATTTCTTAATTAACATAACTTGTCCGGTGAAGACGGATCAATAATATTTGTGTAATTTTTGTCAGAAAATCCTAAGTTTTTGAACTTTCTGGTTTAGATGTATCCTGACGATATTATTCATTAAATCGTGCTGTGGTTGTTTCATTGATCCAGCAGTTTACTGTATATGACTCACCTTCCATAACTTCATAGAAAAAGGCGTCTTTTTTTGTGGGGAAATACTGGCTGTATTTTGAGATCATGGGATTTACCTCATCAGCCAGTTCCGGGGATACCGATTTAGCTTTTAATAATTTATCAACCACTACCCAATACACGGTCAGGTGCTCAAATTTATTTTCGCCACAATCGCTGGCTACGGATGCGTAAATCTGTGCCAGAAGTTTGTGGGATTTTCCATGTTCAGAATCAGCACCAATTGCCTTTTTGGCATAACTTCTTGCTGTCTGATATTGGTCCATCTGATTAAAGTACAGTAGCCCGAGTTCAAAATACAGATCCGCTTTCTTGCTTTCATCTTCCTGCATTTCAATGGCTTCTTTGTAATAGCTTTCTGCTTTTTCAGCGTTGTTGTTTTTGAAAAAATATTGAGCAAGTGAGTGTGCTGCACTGGCCGTTTTTTCCATAGCATACATTTTTTCTGATACTTCGGCAAACAGTTTGAAATCAAAACATTCTTGTTTTTCCATGATGGTTTGAATGGTTCCTAACATAGTCCGGTTGTCAAGATTCTTTTCATATATGGGACGAAAAACATCTTCAAGCATGCCACAACCCAACTCTCCTGTATTGATTAACATCCGGTCAACTTGTTCTTTGGCTTTTTCTGCTCCCGGGTCTCCGGCACTGATTTTTTGTTCAAAAATTTGTGAGATTTCTGTGTACAATTTAATCAATTCTTTTGTGGTGATCAGGTCGTTTTGAACCAGCACGGTAGCAAGCTGAAAATAGCGCCCCAGTGTAGTACTGCTTGTTTCAATACCATCTGTTTTTACGGCTTCTTCAAACAATTTATACGCCTTCATGGCTTTTGACTGGCGATAAGTCATGATGGCGATGGCTTTGCGACCGAGGTTTTTTCCTTTGTCTCCAAAGTGTGTTGTGCGTTTATCATATATAATTAACAATGTGTCAATATAAGCTTCTTTTGTGTCGCCTTTTGATTTTTCGATCATTTTGTCAAGGATATTCGGCCCCTGGATATAAATGTTCTTAGTTGATTTGGGGCAATGTTTAAAACACCAGCTCCATGCAGGATAAGCATCTGCAAAACTTCCTTGTTTATAAAACTGGTCATAGGTTGATAATTGTGCATGGCACTTTGCCGGTTCTTCACCAAATTTACTGTCTTCTTGTGCCACCACAAGAGTACCGGCCAAAAACAACATCATCCAGATAAAAATAGCTTTTGTTTTCATTTTTTATTCATATTTATGTTTAATAAACCAAATGTCTGATAGACTGAAATTAACGCCCAAAACAGCATAATTTTCTTTCACGAGATTGTTTTTCAGGCTTCCTCGTTGTCCCAATTCAAGTGAAATGTTAAATGTTGTGTTAGAACGTTTCAGTGGTAATCCTAATCCAAAACTTATGCCAAAGTTATTCACTTTTGTATTTCCCTGGTCGAATTCAAGGTATGTATCATTAAAAAACGCACCCATCCTGTAACGGATATTGCGCCGGTATTTCATTATTGGTGCGTTTTTGCCGTCGGGGATATATTCTAAACCAAGGCTGACACGCTGTCCTGCCCCCAATGAATCCTGTTCTCCGAAAATAGAAGCATTGCTCCAGTCCTGATATCTGAAATCTGCAGCAACTATAAGCACATCTTTATAATGATATGCCATTCCACCGCCAATATTTAAAGGCAGGTTGATTTCCCCTTGTTCCTTAAAATTGTGTTCCAGTGTGTCAGTTATAACACCTGGATTAGAGCTAAGCGCACTGGTGGCCAGATAAGTCCTGTTTACATTAAGTACTGAATTGATATCACAGGCCATACCCAGCGTTAATTGATGATTTTCCGATAAGGGATAATCATAATGTATCCCGCCGGAAAAATAGAAATTATTGAAATACAAGATTTTTTCTTCAGTAATATCTACCATGCCGTAAGCAACCGAATCTGCAAAATTGACAGCATTTAGCTGATGAATGTTGCCAAACAAATAATTGAGATTAAAACCTACCGACAAATTATCAATGGGCTCAAAACTGCTGCCAATAAAAGCCTGGTTAATTCCTCCATATCCCTGGTAATGATAATCATGTGGGTGGCCCAGGCTGTTTTCTGAAGTAATAACATTGTAAGAAACGTTTGAATAAGGCATCATACCAAAAGCAGCACCCCACCAATTTGTAACAGGGAATCCAAAGCTTAAATAATCAAGGTTGAAATCGTAAGTTGTTTGTTTCAGATTGTTTGTAGGGGAACTCATTTCTTTCACAGATGCACTAATCCCGGCTTCCATTACAAAATGCAGGGAGTCAATACTCGAATACGATGCCGGATTTGCAGGGTATAGCTTGCTGCCGTTACGTAAAGCAAGGCTTGTACCACCCATAGCCCGGCTGTCTCCAAAGTTTTTTGTCATTAAGTCACCCAAGCCATACCTGGTATAGGGTGAACTTGTTCTGTCCTGTGCTTTAGCATAAAAAATTACTGAGGTAAACAATACAATCAGCCCCAGTTGTTTAATTTGTTTCAACATAATTCATCAATATTCTGTACAGACCAAACAACACAAGATCTGAATGTACAAAGATGCTATTTTTTAAATTATCAGCCAAAAATCCGGCATCACCACCTGTAATTATGGTTATCAGCCCTTTGTACTCTTTTGTCATATGCTCAATATACCATTTAACTTCACTCAGAAACCCATACTGAACACCATTAATGATGGATTGTCTTGTGGTTTTGCCCAGTATGTTTTCTGGTTTTTCTGATGTAAGCAACGGTAATTTGCCGGTATAATTGTGTAAAGCCTTAAATCGTATGGATTTTCCTGGTGAAATGTTCCCTCCTTCCATAATGCCTTGGGCACTTACAATGTCATAAGTGATGGCTGTGCCGGCATCAATTACCAATAGATTTTTTCCCGGGTATAATCCCGCTGCTCCAACACATGCAGCTTTCCGGTCATTGCCCAGAGTTTCCGGAGTATCGTGTGCAAGCTGAAGCGGAATGTCTGTGTTTGCTGACATGTATAACATGTCATTACACAGTTTGTGACATTCTGATTTTTGCAGTTTGTTTGCATTAGCGGTTGAGGATATGATGCCATAACGATATTCTTTTTCCGTGATATAAGTCGGGAGATCATCCATGTTTTTACTACCTGTATAAGGTTGAAGTAAAGCTCCATCTTTAAACACAGCTGTCTTAGCCCTGGTATTACCAATATCTATTACTATATCGTATGCCATAAAAATCCAGGAATCCCTTTCTTTTAAATTTGTTTGTGTAACTACTCACCGCAAAGACGGAGAGACGCTAAGTCACGATAGCACGATTGCATGAGATGTAAAGTGATAACCCTTTATTTCTTTATGTATTCTGATTATTTATCCTTATCATGCCATCATCCCATCGCCAGCTTGCCAACTCGCCCCATCGTAAATTCATGCTGTCGTTACATCGTCCCATCGCCCTATCGTGCCTTCTCGCTATCGTAATCTCTCTGCGTCTTAGCGGTAACTAATGCGCCTGATTAGTTACAAGGGAACTTGTGTTTATTCTTTTCTTTTCTTTAAAGAAACAAATTTAATAAAAGCTTTAACAATGCTGCTTTTTTAATCTTATAAAATTGTTATATTTGTGCCCTGATTTGAAATTAATTTATTTATACATATTTAAAGGTTAAAATAATGGCAGTTTTACAGAAAATCCGAACCAAAGCAGGTGTCTTAATTATTGTTTTTGTTGGTGTTGCCTTGTTTTTATTTATAGTCGATCCATCAACTTTTGAAGGCTTGTTTAACAAAAGAGAAACCAACATTGCTAAAATTAATGGTGAGAAGATTTCATACATTGAATATCAGAATGAAGTGGAAAGACTGACCAATTTTGTAAAAGAGGCTCAGCAAAAATCTTCTTTGGATCCGGAAACCATAGAGGAAATCAGGTCAACTGTGTGGGAACAATTACTGAACAAGTATTTGCTTGCAGAAACCATTGATGAGCTTGGTATTGGTGTAAGCCAGGATGAAATGGAGAATTTGCTCTGGGGGTCCAATATTCACCCTATTATACAACAGAATTTTGCCAATCCACAAACAGGGCAATTGGATACGTCGTATGTTCAGCAGTTTTTTAATCAGGCAGAGCAGGATCAAAGAATGAAGATCATTGCTGAGTATTTCAAAGAAAGCATTAAACGTGACCGCATCAATACAAAATATGAAATTTTACTAAAAAAAGGATTTTATGTGCCAACACCGCTTGCTAAGGAGGATTATTTTAATTCCAACACAAAAGTGAATTTTGCTTACATGGGAAAAATGTACAAAACCATTCCCGATGAAGACGTTGAAGTAAAAGAGGCTGATTTAAAATCTTATTACGATGAACATAAATATATGTTCAAAAATGAGGAAAGCACACGGGAAATAGAATACGTTTCTTTTGATATTATTCCCACTTCTGAAGACAGTGCTAAACTGGTGTCAGAATTAAAAGAGCTGAAAAATCGTTTTGTCAATACAGATGATAACAGGGCTTTTGTGCAGATGCATTCGGATATCATAGTGCGTCAACAGTATTTTGCTCCTGAAGAAATTCCCGGTAATTTTGGTGAAGCGATATTTGACAAAGAACCAGGTTATATCTCGGACATCATAAAAACGGATACCACGTATATGATATTTAAGCTTGTAAGTGTGGAAACCATTCCCGATTCTGTCAAAGCACGCCACATTTTAATACAACCCGACAACTTAACAACACTTGAGCAGGCTCATGCAAAAATTGACAGCATTAAATCTGAAATTGAAAAAGGAGCGTTGTTTGAGAACATGGCAATGCAATTTAGCATGGGACCATCAGGAAAAAAAGGTGGAGACCTTGGTTGGTTTGGCCCCGGACAAATGGTAAAACCTTTTAATGATGCTTGTTTTTATGGCGAAGCGGGTGATCTTCCCATCGTAGAATCACAATTTGGAGTGCATCTGATTAAGATTGAAGAACAATCAGAAGCAACAAAACAAGCACAATTGGCTATTGTCAACAAAGATATTGATTATTCCAATGATACATATCAGAAAACGTACGCAGAAGCCAGCCGTTTTGCCAGCAATAACAATACTCCAAAAGCTTATGATGAAGCTGTTGTTGAAAAACACATGGTAAAAAAGATTGCCAGTGGAATAAAAGAAAATGACAAAGAGATCAGCGGTCTGGAATATCCCCGTGAGATCATAAAATGGGCATATGATGTTGAAAAAGATGACATCTCCGAAGTGTTTGAATCAGGTGACAAATTTGTCATTGCGAAACTTACCAACATCCAGAATAAGGGAACTGCTCCTTTAGCACAAGTTAAAGAAGATGTTGAAAGCATTGTGCTGAAAAAGAAAAAAGCCGCTATGCTTATTGAAAACATTGAGCAGGCAATGAAAGATAGCGACGCTCTTGCGGTAATTGCAGGTAAAATGGAAGCACGTGTTGATACTGCAAGGAACATAAGTTTTAATTCATTTTCTGTTCCACGGCTTGGTATTGAACCGAAACTTATTGGCAGAGCTACCAATATGGAACCATATACACTTGATGGCCCTGTGGAAGGAAACAATGGAGTATTTGTTTATATGGTAACACAAAAAATGGAAGCCCCGGCCATTGAAAATTATTCACAACAGCAGATTCGCCTCAAATCACAGCTCACTAACAGAGTGGGGTATAAGTTGCTTGATGCCCTTAAAAAGGCTTCAGAGATTGAAGATAACAGAAGTGATTTTTTCTAAAAATTAGTGTCAAATCAAAAAACGTGACCTGCCAGTCCCTGTCTGCCGACAGGCAGAGCTTGCCCGGAGACAGACGTGTTTGTGTCTTCGTGCAATCATGCAATCGTGCTATCATGCCATCTCTTTATTTCTCCATCACATAATCACCGCTCGCTAACTCGCCCCATCACCAATTCGCCAGCTCGCCTCAACGTGCATTCGTGCTATCGTGCAATCGTACTTTCGTGCCATCTCCCTATCGTGCTTATTTAACAAACACCTTTTTGATGTATTGTGATGTTTCGGTATTGATTTCCAGGAAGTAAACACCCGGTTTGATTTCAGAAATATCTAATTTTTCCACATCCGACTGAACGTTTCTATTGATAACGGTTTGTCCAAGGGTATTCACCATGTTAATTTGTTGTACGTCGATGTTTGTCATTTCAATGAAAAGACAATTTGTGGCGGGATTAGGATATACGGTAAGGCTCATATCGTTACCGGTAATTGCATCCACAAAATCAATTTCAACCGGCAGAGTTGCAACACAACCTGCAGCATCAGTGACTATTAGTGAATACAATCCGGCAGGCACATCTTCCATAGTGTTGTCAGTATCGCCATTAGACCATTGGAACTCATAAGGATTCAGACCACCACTGGGTGTAGCAGTGGCAGATCCATCAGAAGCAGTGGATGATGAAGCGTTGGTAATATCAATGGTTACATCCGGGCTGGCACCAACCATAACAGTAATTTCATCGCTGTCAGAGCAGGAGCCTACAGTAACCTCATAAAAGATAGTAACGTATCCTACGCCTGCAATGGCAGGATCAAACTCATCTCCTGCAACGCCGTCTCCACTCCAGTCACCACCTGATGTAGCAGCGGTAAGGGTAACAGGATCATCACCAACGCATAATGTGCCGGGATCATCAATTGTAGCATCGGGTTGCTCGTAAACCGTTGCATCAATGGATTCAGTTGCAGTACAAACACCGTTTGTTACTTCATAGGTAATGGTGTGTGTGCCAATACCGGCTGAAACGGGTGAAAATTCTCCGGATGAGACCCCATTCCCTGTCCATGTGCCACCTGCCGGTGTAGCGGATAAGCTAACAGGGGCATCACCTTCGCAGAATGGGCCGATATTGGTTATGTTAATATCTGGCATAGCATCAACATGTATGATTTCAGTATCGGAATCGCCACAACTGCCGCTGATTTCGTAAGTGATTGTAAAGTCGCCCGGTCCTGCTGTTGCGGGATCAAACTGGTCGCCTGTTACGCCTGTGCCGCTCCATGTTCCACCAGCATCGGTGGCGGTGAGAGTAATGGGGACATCGCTTTCGCACAGATCATCAATAGGATTAATCGTAGCATCATATCCATCAGAAACATACAGGTCTATGTGGTCTATAGCAACACATGCACCATTTGAAACTTCGTAGGTAATGGTATGTGTGCCAATGCCGGCAGTTCCCGGATCAAATTCATTGCCTGAAATACCTGTACCGCTCCATGTGCCACCGGCTGGGGTTGCTGATAATGTTACAGGGCTATCCCCGATGCAAAGATTGCTGACAGGGTCAATGGAAATATCCGGTATGGCATCCACATGAATACTGATGTTGTCAGATGCTGTACACTGGCCGTTGGTAACTTCGTAAGTAATTGTATAATCACCGGGGCCTGCTGAAACGGGTGAAAATTCTCCGGACGAGACCCCATTCCCTGTCCATGTGCCACCTGCCGGTGTAGCGGATAAACTAACCGGGGCATCACCTTCGCAGAATGGGCCGATATTGGTTATGTTAATATCTGGCATAGCATCAACATGGATGATTTCAGTATCGCTGTCAGTACATGTTCCAATGGTCACTTCGTAGCTGATTGTATGGTTTCCGGAACCTGCTGAAGACGGATCAAATTCACCGGCAGAAACACCGGGGCCGCTCCATGTGCCACCACTTGTGGCAGCAGTCAGTGTAACAGGAGCATCTGTTTCACACATATCAGCTACCGGATCAATGGTAGCATCCGGTATTTCTACTGTAATGTAATTAGTTTCTGTATGCGTATCAGAGCCGGCGCCATTGGTAACCGTAAGGCTTACCGTGTAAGTTCCGTTTGATGCATAGGTATGCAATGGATTCTGATCGGTAGATGTGTTGCCATCACCGAAATCCCACTCCCAGGTATCTGCGTTGGATGATTGATCGGTAAATTGCACATTTCCATCACAGGAATACGTAGGAGAAGCGGTGAAATCTGCAACAGGAGCTAATTCAGTAACTATAATGTAATCAACTTTGGTTTCTGTGTTGTAATTGGCACCATCTGAGATGGTAAGCTCTACGGTATAAGTTCCAGCTGCTGTGTATTGATGTGATGGATTTTCCGCTGAAGATGTGCCACTATCGCCAAAATTCCAGCTCCAGCTTGTTGGGGAACCTGTTGACATGTCCATAAAGTTAACCGTTCCGTTTACCGGAATGGTGGTATTGTCTGCTGTAAAATCGGCTATTAACGGGGTTGACCATTCCGTATAAATATCCATGTCATCAATCCACAACATAAACATATCGGTTGATACATGATGTATGGCCAGGTATATCTCCTGGTTGTCATAAGCAGACAGATTGTAGGTATGTTCTGTCCATGAAGCCGGAGCTTCAACGAGACCACCGGAAATATTATTGGTAAAGTCTGCCGGATCGTTGGTGGCGGTTGAAACCAGTACTTCGTAAGAATCATTTCCCCA
>JAYENB010000076.1:0-4203 GCA_034721855.1 Bacteroidota bacterium | reverse complement strand
CAAAAGAACCTTGTACATAAAGAACGGTTTTATATTAAACATTCAGTTTATGACAAGCATCATTTATTGCACCAAATTTTATATAAAACAATTCTGCTTCTAAAAGAAGTGAATTATACTTTTACATTAGGTAGCAAAATTAATGGGCTTTTACTCTTATTTCCAGAAATGAGTGACATAAATGTTAACGAAGCTGTGTTTAGTAAAATACGTTATAACAGGAAAACCAAGGAGTATAAAAAAGCCATAGAAATTTCACGTCTTTTATTGCTCAATTACCACCCTGATTTGAGCAATGGCAGAAATGATGTACTTGCACTTATGTTCGACATGAATTTGTTATGGGAAGAATTTGTGCTTGTAAGCTTAAGAAAAAACAAAGAATTAAATGTCAAAGGACAAAGAAAAAAATACTTCTGGAAGCCTGATGGTGGCAGGAAAAGAACGATTAGACCAGATATTAAATTATCACACGAAGAAAAAAATTACATCATAGACACAAAATGGAAATTAGTTGAACGAAAACCTTCAATGGACGATATTCGTCAAATGTATGTTTATCATCAATACTTTGATGCTGAAAAAGTAGCATTATTATATCCTGGGAAAAAAGATTATATCTCAGGAAACTATGTTGATAAAACAAAGCAAAACACCTTAACTGATATGGAATGTGGATTGATGTTTACAAAACATACGAGTTCGGTTGCAGAATGGCAAAAAGAAATAAATCAACGGGTATTTGATTGGATAAAAAAATAAAAATAAAACTATGAGCTACGAATATTCAGAAGACGGTTTAGTGGAACAAGCCACGCAGGATGTGCTGGAAAATCTTGGCTGGCAGGTGGAGTATGCCTGGACAAAAGAAAGCTTTGGCAAAGACGGCTTATTGGGTCGTGAGAATAAATCTGAAGTCATTCTTACCCGCTATCTGAAAAATGCACTCATTAAATTCAATCCTGATCTGCCTGATGTAGCCTATCAAAATGCCATTGATCAAATATCTGAAAAAGCCGCTGATAAATCCCTCGTACAAATCAATCAGGAAAAACACAACCTGCTCACAAAGGGCGTTGAGGTGAGTTTTACAAACGATAAAGGTGAGCTGGAACGTAAAAAACTCAATGTCTTTGATTTTAACAATCCAACAGAAAATCATTTCCTTGCTGTCCGCCAATTAGAAGTAGTCGGGGATTTGTACAGCCGTCGTCCGGATGTAGTAGGCTTTGTCAATGGTATTCCTTTGGTTTTCTTTGAGCTTAAAGCCCATCATACCAATTTACGCAATGCTTACACAGATAATTTATGCGACTATACAGACACAATACCGCATATTTTTCATTCCAATGCTTTTGTGATATTAAGTAATGGCACAGATGCACGTGTTGGTACAGCCAGCAGTCCGTTTAAGTTTTTTACGGAATGGAAGCGAATTGAAGAGGAAGATGAAGGCATAGTTAAACTGGATACCATGCTTCGCGGAACCTGTGATAAAGCCCGTTTAATGGATTTGTTTGAAAATTTCATTCTTTTTGACAATTCTGCAGGAGAATTGGTGAAAATTATGGCAAAGAACCACCAATTTATTGGAGTAAACAAGGTAATTGAGCAAGCCAAAAACATTGGAGAATTAAAGGGCAAGCTGGGGGTGTTCTGGCATACCCAGGGCAGTGGTAAATCCTATTCTATGGTGTTTGTTGCCCAAAAAATACATCGAAAATTTGGTGGCAGCTATACGTTTTTGATGGTTACCGACCGCACTGAACTCGAACGGCAGCTCTACGATACATTTACTGGTGTAGGTGCTGTAGCAGAGAAAAATATAAAAGCCAAAAGCCGCAACCATTTGCGTGAATTGTTAAAAGAAAATCACAGGTATGTGTTTTCGCTTATCCATAAATTTTCAATTGATAAAACAAAAGAAAGCGAATATCCGCTGATTACTGAACGTGAAAACATCATTGTGATCTCTGATGAAGCACATCGCACACAAGCTGGTACATTTGCACGAAACATGCGTTTTAATGGCATTCCCAATGCTTCGTACCTGGGTTTTACCGGCACCCCAATCATAAAAGAAGAACTGGAACTGACCAAGAATATTTTTGGTGAATATGTATCTGTTTATGATTTTAAGCGAGCCATAGAGGATAACGCCACGCTTCCCCTGCGTTATTTGAACAAAGGTGATAAATTGGGCATTGAAAATCCTACCATGGATGAGCAAATGGCTGAGCTGATAGAAAATGAAGATTTAGACGAAAACCAGCGCAAAAAGTTAGAGCGTGAATTCAAACGGGATTACCCGGTGCTGACATCTGAAAAACGCTTAAACGCAATTGCCAAAGATTTGGTATGGCATTTTCATGAAAGAGGCTATCAGGGTAAAGCAATGTTTGTAGCCATAGATAAACCAACTGCTGTCAGAATGTATGATTTGTTCATGAAGCATTTACCCGATTACATTGCTGAGCTTAAACAAAAAATTGAGAATTCTCAGGATCAGCAAGAAGTATTACAGCTCAAACGGAAACTACAGCGAGTGGAAGAAACGGAAGTTTGTGTTGTCGTTAGCTCAGAACAAAACGAAGTGGATAAATTCAGAAAAATGAATCTTGAAATTGCTCCTCACCGAAAAATAATGGTGGAGCGTGATTTAGAGAAAGAATTTAAGGATGAGGAAAATCCGTTCCGCTTTGCATTTGTTTGTGCGATGTGGATTACCGGCTTTGATGCTCCAAGTATTTCAACGGTTTATCTCGACAAGCCAATTAAAGGGCATACGCTAATGCAAACCATTGCCCGTGCCAACCGGGTGTATGATGATGAAAAGGAAAATGGTTTGATTGTTGATTATGGCAATGTTTACAAGCAATTGGAAAAGGCCTATTCGGTTTATGGTGAAGGTGATAAAGGAGGTTCCGGCGGGGGAACCGGCTCAGGTGATGACGAAGGTGGGAATCCGGTAGAAAAGTTAGAAAAACTGGCAAATGAACTCAAAGAATCAATCAGAGTAGCAAGGAGATATTTGAAAGAGCTTGATTTTAACTTGTCCGATTTGATAAATGCTAAACCAATGGTAAAAATTGCAAATATCAAAGCAGCAGCAGACAAAGTTTGTTTAAACGAAACCACCAGGACTAAGTTTGAAATAATGGCCAGGGATGTTTTTCGTAAATACAAAGCACTCTATCCCGAAGAGCAGATAAGGCCATATATCAAGCAATTCAATGCCATTGAAGCCATATACGACCAATTAAACCAAAATGTAAAGACAGCAGATATTACAGAGATAATGTTACAACTTCAGAAAGTTGTCAACGAAAGTGTTCTTATAAACGAAGTAGCTGCACCCGAACCTGATTATATTGACTTAAGTAATTTAGATTTTGATAAGCTAAAAGCTGCCTTTCAAAAAATTAACAGAAAAAATACGGTCGTTTTTGATTTACAAAAAGCCATTGAGAAGAAATTGAAACAAATGGTCAAAGAAAACCCCCTTCGATTAGAGTTTTATGAAAAGTACAAGGAAATAATTGAAGAGTATAATAATGGGAAAGATATTAATGCTACACAAAAAGCATTTAACGATTTAACAGATTTTCTCAACAGGTTATCAAAAGAAGATAACAGAGCAATGCGTGAAGGGCTTAATGAGGAAACATTAGCAATTTTTGATTTACTGAAAAAAGAAAACTTAACAGAGAAAGAAAGAGATGAAGTTAAAAACGTTGCAAAACAAACGTTGGAAAATTTAAAAGCTGAAAAATTAAAAATAGAACGTTGGCGGGAAAGCACTCAACTAAGAGCACAAGTTAAAACAGCGATTTACGATGTGCTTTTACGATTACCGCAAGAAGCATATCCCGAAACAGAAGTTGATGAAAAAACTGATCTGATTTATCAGCACATATTTGCAAGCTATCCAGGGGGTGGTATGAGTGTGTACGATAATAAAGTGGCATAAAATGCAAATCAACCTAACAGCCAGGCACATTATCATTAGAGCTTGTCTGTCTGCCCCCGCTGACTTTGCCGACACCAAAAACCATTGTTTTTTGGGTCAGAAAAAGATGTGCTTAGTTGAGGTATCCTTGTTAATAATTTTACCTCCTGGTTGCAAATCCTCCACCGCCAAAACCTCCAATTCCAATAATGAAACCCAACCAATAAAAGAATCCACTATTATTGGCAGCATAT
>JAYENB010000075.1:0-4211 GCA_034721855.1 Bacteroidota bacterium | reverse complement strand
TTAACATTTTACACATTGGGATTTGGGTATTGATTAGGTCAATTAGGTCAATTAGGTCAATTAGAAATTATAAAAATGTATAAACTAAGAAATTGATGTTAAATAAATATACTGTGAATGGTTACCAAATTTTAAACCTTTCCAACCTTGCCCGGCGACAGACGGGTCTGCGACTTTGCGGTGAGGAGCTACTTTTGCTGATACTGATTAGTTACAAAGAACGAACTACTAGGGTAAAGTAAGGTTTATCCCTTTTTGTGATTTTTCGGCTTGTCAAATCGCATCAGTTTACCGGATTTATCCTTAATATCAGCCCATGATTGCACATCAAATTGAATTTGTGCCACACCACAGGTTGGCATATGATCCAGCCGTGTATCAGAAGTGCGGCTCACAATATAGGTGATCCCGGGATTATGAGATATCATGTATATGGATTCAAAGTTATTCTCTATATCACGAATGATGCTTAAAAACGTTTCTGTATCGGCAAAATACAGATATTCTAAGTACAATATTTCCTGTTCGGCATATCCAATCTCGGCAGCAATTAGCATGGCGGTAGTTTTTGCCCTGTTTGCGGGGCTTGATATAATAAGATCCGGCAGGATAAAATCCGATTTAATAACTTTTCCCATCAAAGGAGCGTCATTGTTACCCCTGTCATTCAGTGGCCGTTCAAAATCAGGAACATCCTGTTTCCTGTCAGATTTTGCATGTCTTATGAATGTGATTGTTTTCATATTGTGAACAGATTTTTACAAAGATATAATCTCTCATATAACTTTTTTTAAATTCACAGTTAGTTTTGGGGAAATCTGATTTATTATTCAAGGCTTTCCAGGTATTCGTCCAGTTTATCAATGCTCATTTCAAACTCAAAAGCATCATTCACGATATAGTATTTATGCGGATCGTACACATATTCATAAGCAAATTTTGAAAATTTAAGCCGGGAATCTTCAAAGTTAAATAAAGTCATGATGGTTTTTACCTGGGATGATGTCAGGCAATCGCTTTTGGCAATGCGTTTGGCAATTTTCAGCTTTGAATCTTTAAAGCCTTTGCTTTTAATGGATTGTTTTGCCTCTTCAAAATCCATGCTGCTCATCGGGGTATGACAACCACCGGATTCATACTGTGGTCTTGCTGTTTGCTGGGCTGTTTCCTGTTCCACAATGGCTTCTTCAACGTCTCCGCCTTCATGTGTAACTGTGGTTGTGGTGGTTGTTGTTGTGCTTGTTGTTGTCTCGGTATGGGCATCATCCAGTTCAAAATCAACCGTCATATTCATTTGCTCCCCGTTATCATTCATGGACACATCCATACCTGATTCGTTGACTTTCATGTTTACATCCACTGATTCGGTATCGTCACTTGATTCATGACCATGACCTGCATGAGTCGTGGTGCTGTGCGTGATGGTAGTGGTCTCCTGCATGTTTGTGCCTTCGGTGCTGTGGGTGGTCTGTTGTGGGTCTTCGTACTTCTGTTCGGTGATTTGAGGTTCATATTCTGTTTGTTCAATGGCTGTCTGGCTTACCAGGCGCAATGTCATTTTCCCGTTGTTCTTTTGATGAATCCTGAACGTGTAGGCATATCCCGGTTCTTCAAACCATAATGATTTGGTAAACGACTTCATTGACTTGTTGTTAAAGGCGATTTTAGCCTTGTATGCATCGGCTTTCAAGTCCTTAACTTTTACGTTGGCTTTCGGACTGTCATTTTTTTTCACTCCATTGAGATACAATGTAAATGTTTCACCTTCTTCGTGGAAGATAGTAAGGTTGGTTGTCTGAGCCATGACCAAATTGGTAGCGACCAAAGCAAGTATCAGGTAAATTGTTTTTTTCATAACGTCTGTTTTTATTATTTTTTTATCATTATCAAACTTCCTGCCAAAAAGCTGCAATGTATAAATTTTTATGGTTTTTATTCCAGGTGCTCAATAGTCAGCCTGTCAACAACCAATGTGCTGTTGGCACCAACTTTGAAACCAAAACGGTCCCCATACAATTCGTGGATGTCCGTAAGGTAAACAAAGTTCTCATTTAAAAAGACATAAACAAGATCATTCAGATGCACTACCGTAATCTTGTTATAACTTAAAAAATCCGCAATATTTTCATTTTCAACATAAGAATAATAATAATTAAAATTCTCTTTTGAATTGCTGATCAGTACATTATGTTGCAAATCATACCCGGTAAAATAATACGTATTGTAATCAAAACTGCCCCATATAATTCCACTAAGATCTGATGAGTTACTGTTTTCAATCTTGATGATGCATTCCATCTTAAAATCGTCTTCTATGTCAAAATCGTGATTATACATTACTATTTCGGAAGCATTACTGCTGTTTTGTAATTTGAATTCTCCATTGTTGATTTCAGCTTCAAGTGTCATGTTGGTTTGTTCCCATACGTTTTCATCGCCCAAAAACTGCTCATTAAGCAGGGTGACAGATTCAAGTGCATGAATTGAGTCATAACTGGTTTGATAATCAGCCCACCATGGCCAATATCTGTCCTCAGCAAATAATTCATCAACATAATATGGTTTTCTAAACCCGAAATAATTCAAGGTATGATGCATCTTTTTGTCAACATCATAAGGCGTTCCCCGCATTAAACTTGTCCATTCCCCGTTGGGAAAAACAGCGTTTGTATTTTGCCGGTTGAGAAAACCCAACGACATATAACGCATCACGATGGCTTCACGCCGATCCTCATTGGCTTGCAGCCATGTGTCTTCATCTATTTCAATACGTATTGGATCTTCATAATTACATCTGGCGACAGTATCTTCACCGAGGGATGTAAATTCTATGATAAGACCTATCTCTTCAAAATCAAATTCTATGCCCCGCTGTTGTGCATATTCGTCGAAGGTTTCAACGTACGGGTCTGCTTTGTCCGGCACATTATACCAGTCAGATTTGCAGGATGTTAAAAGTGCCAATCCCACAACTAAAACAAATGGTAAAATTCTTTTAATCATGTTTGCATATTCTATTACAGAAGCAAATATACGTAAAATTCCAATGCACAAAATATTTTATCTGTCTAAATTCTTTTATATTTGCCACTTAATCAAAATTGACAATAATATGAAGAAGAAACTTGCAGTAGTTGCTTTTGGCGGAAATGCGCTCCTGAAAGCAGGACAAAAAGGAACCATTGAGGAACAGGAATCCAATGTGCATGAAACCTGCAATAACCTGACAGCACTGATAGAGCAGGATTATAATATTGTCATCGGCCATGGAAACGGACCACAGGTTGGGAACATTCTTCTCAGAAACATTGCCGGTCATAAAATGTTTGATCTTCCGCTTATGCCCCTTGATATTTGTGGCGCATATTCTCAGGGATTTATCGGGTATATCATTGAACAGCAAATGAGAAATGTATTCGAATCCAAAAAAATGAAGCGTGATATTCTTACCCTGGTAACACAAGTGCTTGTGGATGAAAATGATAATGCATTCCAACATCCCACAAAACCCATCGGCCCTTACTATAAAAAAGAAGACCTGGAAGCTCTGAAAAAAGAAAATCCCGATGATGTGTATGTTGAAGACCCCAAAGGCAGGGGATACAGAAAAGTTGTCGCATCTCCGGTGCCTATAGAAATTATGAATAAAAACAGCATAGAAAAACTTGCCCGTGACGGAAACATTGTCATTACTGTTGGCGGTGGCGGAATCCCGGCGTTTTATGTAAAGCCCGGCGAAATGCAGGGCATCGATGCTGTCATTGATAAAGATTTGGCCTCATCAATGCTGGCGACACAAATCAATGCCGATGAATTTTATATCCTCACGGATGTGCCTAAAGTGTTTATCAATTTCAACAAACCAGACCAACAAGCATTGGATGTCATTACTGTGGCAGACGCAAAAAAACACCTGGACGACGGGCAATTTACCGAAGGCAGTATGGCTCCTAAAATCAGGGCGGCCATTCAGTTCATTGAACGCGGTGGTAAAAAATGCGTCATCACCGAATCCAAAGAATTGGGCAAAAACAATGTCGGCACTCAAATAGTAGCAAAATAAAATTAACACTAAAACATAATAGTTATGGCTTATAACCTTAGAAACAGAAGTTTTTTAAAATTACTGGACTTCAGTCCGAAAGAAATCAACTTTTTGCTTGACCTCTCTGATGACCTCAAAAAAGCAAAATATACAGGGACTGAAAAAC
>JAYENB010000074.1:0-4212 GCA_034721855.1 Bacteroidota bacterium | reverse complement strand
CCTGCATATATTTACGGCCCAATGCAACCACGTACCTTTTATATTGGCCTTAAATTTGGACACTTTTAACCATGAGACACATATCCTGAATTATTCCTAAATTAAATTAAATTAAATTATATTATATTATATTTATTATCATTAGCCCCGTCCTTCAGGGCGGGGCTAATGATATATCTATTCTGAAAATTTAGGAATAATTCAGGTTAATGGGACTTTTAATAATACATATTTTCGTGTGGTTGTGTTTGCAATGTTTAAACACTTTTGGAATACAATTTTTATTTTTAGGAGCTTAATAATTCTTTCGTTTCTTCAGTTATAATAGGACTATCAATTATTCCTTGTCTTAATTGTTCAATTTGAGATTCTTTTATTTGTCCTTTAACCTTGATATTTTTTCCTTTCAGTATATCTTTCAGGCTATTTATTGTTTCTATAAAAATATTACTGTTACAATCTACCAAAGAAGTTTTTTTAATCCATTGTTTTCATCTGGTTCAATAAAAACCAAAGTAGATTCTGGTAATTGATTTTTCCCCAAAAATTTAATACGTTTATCAATTTGTGTAGTGGTAAGGCCTAAAATTATCCTCTTGGATTTTGCTTTGTGAATAACTATGTGATAATGAGGCTCATTAGAATCTATTTTCTCTGAAATATAATAATAGACAGTACCTTTTTTTAATGTAGTTCGTAAAAATGCTTCATCTGAGATATGAATCATAAATACTAATAATTGTAAAGCTGTTTATTTTCTTGAAATATTGACTTAGAAATTTCTAAATGTTCTTCCTCTAAATAAAAGAAATCATTATCTTCTTGTATATCTGAATCTTTAAAAAAATCTAAATAATCAATATCTATCCTACTGACTTCACCACTCTCTAGAATTTCCTGATATCGTTTCCATTCAGGATAATAATGTGAAATCTTTGAAAGATCAAATTGTTCATCACCTCCAAATTTAGAGTACACTTTCTCCATTATATGTAAATCTGTTTCTGAAAATACTTTTTTATTAACTTCCTTGATTGAATCAATATTGTGGTTATTATGATAAGTTTTTATATAAGTGTCTCTATAATTCCTTTCGTTTTCATCAAGAAAAGAATTATCAAATCCTGACAAATCCTTTGTTTTAGATGGAACTGGCCCATATTTCATGGCTAAATACCGGTCCATTAAAATTGGGCGTCCATATTGTCTTAAATGGGCTCTGTCTGAAAACCAAATAAGTTTTATGACCTTCATTTTATCAATGGTTCCACCTTCCTTGACCGCAAAAAAATTTAATGCCTGAACTGCTTTTCTAAAATTAAAACCTAACATAAGTTTATTTCTTTAGTATAAAATGAACTTTTTTTACCTAATAAACTAGTGTAAAATTGCAAAATTTAATTGAGGTCAAATACAAAGATATATAAATATATGCAAAATAATTATATTCATTAAACCATTTACCGGATTATTAAATCCGGCAAACGGTTGTTAATTATTATTATCGTATCAGATTGACAATTCCATTTTCCTGTACTTCTTCACCATCTTCATTTATGCCTGTAACGATATATACGTAGGCTCCTTCAGGACATGCTTCTCCAGTTCCCTGAATTGTGCCGTCCCAACCTTCATAGTAGTCATTGCTGATGAATATGCTCTGGTTTTGGCGGGTGATGATGCGCAACTCAAAATTATCAAGCGGCTTGCCCCGAATATAGAATACATCGTTACGGCCATCACCATTTGGGGTAAACGTATTGGGAATGTAAAATTGTGGGTCTTTCACAAATATGGTAACAGAATCTGAATTTGTACATCCAAATACATCATTCCCGGTTACCTTATATGTGATGGTGTCATCGGGTGAGACCACCGGGTTGGGAATGTAGGGATGATTGATTTCCGTTAATGGCGACCAAATATAATTTACACCTCCTGTCGCATTGAGTTGTACTTGCTCACCGCGTGCAATGGTGCGATTTTCTCCTGCATCAATTGCCGGTAAAGGATGAACCGTTATCGTTACTTTATCTGTCACAGTATCACATCCTGCATACGAAGCGTTCAGCGTATATGTAATCGTTTCATGCGGGCTTACCATGGTATTGGCTTTATATGGATTTTGTACTCCCGTTTCAGGAAACCAGTAATAAGCCTGGCCTTCAATAAGCCCTGTTCCGATTTGAATGGAATCATACCTGCAAATACTTACATCCGGACCAGCTTTAGCCAATGCGGGTGGCAACATGGTAACATTTACTGAATCTGTATTGATACATCCTGTATTATCATCTGTTACTGTAACGTGGTAGGTTGTAAATTCAGCTTCAGGTGAAGCCACTGGTTGGGACACACTGGCATCGTCAAGTGTAGAGGTTGGGAGCCAGTTGTAACTGTAATCATCGGGACCCGGAACACCGAGTTGAACACTGCGGTTGGCACAGATAGTTGTATCAACGCCTGCGTTAACTTCAGGCAGATAGGGCAAAGTGATGTCACCATGCATAGTATTTGTGCATTCATTACTCATCACGGTAAAACTTATCCTGTGTAAACCACCCTCTGTGTAGATAATTCCGGATGGATTTTCGGCCTGTGATGTGTTTGGAATAGCATGGGTACCAAAATCCCATTGATAACTGAATTCGATTCCGCTGCTGCCTTCATTGGTGAATGCAACCGGTTCGCCCGGGCAATCATCAGGCAACACAATAGAGAAATCTGCCTCTGGTGTCGGATTGATGTTGATATAATGACTGACAGAGTCTTTGCAGCCGGAACTGAGTTTAGTAACCAGCAGTTTAATTTCATAGCTGCCTCCTTCATCATATATCACAAAAGGATTGGTTGCATTGGAAGTCTGGGGTGTTGCATTTTCACCAAAATCCCAATTATAGAAAGTGTTTGCAGTGTCGCTGAGATTATGCATATACACAGGCATTCCACTACATTTAGGTGCAGTGGTCTCAAAATCAGCAAAAGGACTTTCAGATATGGTGATGATCTGGCTCACTGTACGTGTACAATTACCATCAGAAATACTCAAACTGACTTCTTTATCGCCGGAGCTCGAATATACAATACCGGTTGGATTTTCAGCATTTGACGTTGAGGGTGTTGCATTTTCTCCAAAATCCCATGTGTATTGATATTCTGCGCCGGAGCTTCCTTCATTACTAAAGTCCACAGTTTGTCCTATACAGACAGGTGCCGTTGAAGTAAAACTGGCATCCGGCCTGGGGTGAATGTTGATGGTCTTGCTGATTACATTACCACACCCGTTAGCAGGGTTGTTTGCAAATAAGCTTATTGTTTTAACCCCTGGTGAGCTGTACACTACTGTAGGTTCAGGATCACTGGAGCCGGGTGGAGTCGCATCTGCACCAAAAAACCAGTTGTATTCAAGTGAAGCATCGTAATCATCAATGCTGAATGACACTTCATTTGCTTCACATGCAGGGGCTGTAGATGAAAAATCAAGCACAGGTGCAGGTGAATTTTGAATGTGTAAAGTATCGGTATAACTTTCTGTACACTGAGATGTGGATACCGTTAATGTAATCAATTTATCCCCCGAACTTGTGTAAATTATGCCTGACGGATGTTCTGCGGTTGACACAGACGGATTGGCGTCTGTACCAAAATCCCAACTGTAGGAAAAAATATCTCCGGTTGATCCGTCATTGGTAAAATCAATATTGGTTCCTATGCAAACGGAATCCGTAAAGGAGAAATCAGCAATGGGATCATCGTGGATAGTGATGGTTTTTGATATTTCATTGTTACAACCTGTAACCGGATTTTCTGCAAACAGATTTACTTCTTTTATGCCCGGAGAGCTGTATGAAACAACCGGTTCCGGATCACTTGATGTAGTGGGTGTAGCATCCATACCAAAATCCCAGGTGTAATCAAGCTGGGGATCATAATCCATAATGCTGAATTCCACGTCATCAAATTCGCAGGTAGGTGCTGTTGAGGTAAAATCCAATACCGGTTGTGGTGAATTTTTTACATACACAGTATCTGTCAGTGTTTCTGTGCAATGTGGTGTTGATACTGTGAATGTTACTATTTTATCACCACCGCTGCTGTATATTATGCCTGAAGGACTTTCAGCATTGGAAGTGGGAGGTGTGGCATCTGTACCAAAATCCCAGGTATAGGAAAACTCATCTCCGGTGGAACCGGTATTGGTAAAATCAAGGC
>JAYENB010000073.1:0-4241 GCA_034721855.1 Bacteroidota bacterium | reverse complement strand
ATTATAATATTGTAACTATCTTTAAAGTTTAAAATAATACAAGTGCACAACAGGGTTTATAAGCCATGCCTGCCAGCCCCGCATAGTAAACAGACGGTCAGGCACGGTGCATGCCGATGGTACATTCCTCACTCAAAAAGACATGAAAAATCCCGCCTGGAGTGGCGGGATATTTTAAATGTGTTATGTTGTAATCAATTTATTTTACCACAATCTGACGTGTGTAGGAATCGTTACCAGCGTTGACACGCAGATTGTACAATCCTTGTGCTACACCATTCATATCAATGGGTTCTCTGAGTTGATCCACATCATCGAATTTGTAATTGCCAACTATCTGACCACTGCTGTTGGTTATGGTGATGATTACATCCAATTTTTCATTCAGTGTCATTTCAAGCATGATATCGCCTTCAGTCGGGTTAGGATAGATACCAAAATCAGCAGTGTTGCCGTCCTCAATTGAGGTAACAGACTCAACATAAACAGAATCTTCTACTGTACATCCTTCGGTAGTGACTTCAAGTGTGTACCATCCGTCTTCAGTTACTTCCAGCGAGGAAGTGGTTGTTATTCCGTCACTCCAGAAGTATGTTGGTGTCAGGTATGTTGAATCCGGTGTGTAAACCACATTGGACTCAATGGTATAGGGATAGTCAGTAGCGTTGATGGTATCATTGGAAGCATCCACAAATTCAATTTCCTGGCTAAAATGGACAAGGTAGCCTTCTATTGTGTCATTAGTCGTATTAGTATCGTGTGTATAATCAAGATAGGCTTCAAATGTATAAGTCTCAATGGCAGATAAATCTAAGGTTTCGCTTGTAAAATCAGAAAAAGAATCACCGGGCAGCAAATTGCTGTTAAGGGTAAAATTTTCTGAAATAATCGGCCCTCCGTCATAATAGGTAAATTCAATAATTTCTCCGGACGGGATAGTTGCTTCCCCGACGTTTTCAAATTCAACAAGTATAGGTTCAGTATCCGTAAAATTACAACCAAAACCACTTGCAGGTTGTATCAGGGCAATATCCACAATGAGAGGCTCAACGATGATTTCCATCACATCGGAATCCATGGCGGTGATATTGGTTTCAGCATCAAGGTTGGCATCTGTACCGAGGTACATGGTAGCCGTTACATTGTACGTTCCATCGGTGAGGTTTGAAATAACAATATCCCAATTAAGCGAGTTTCCTGCAGTTGAAGAAGCTTGTTCACGTGATACCACCGAAAAAGCATCACTGGCCCACACGGTTTCTCCGCCCGTAACAGTGTATGAGCCTAATGGAGATCCACCGCTAGACAATTCGACTACAGTTCCGGCAGGAAGTTCAGATAGGTCAATCCGGGCATCGGTCAATAAATCGGTTGGCATATCCGGTGATACGCTTGCCGGATAATTTACTTCCAGCATTCCTGTAGCATCTTCATCCACATTGATTGTTTGTGTTGATGGAGTTAATGCAAGGGTGGTATTGGAAACATAATCGTAAACAGGATTTATGTCTATGGTTAAATCGTATTCGGTGATGCAGGAAGAACCTGTGGGATAGATGTCCACCATGATAAAATAAGTGCCCGGTGTTAAAACGATACTGTCAAGCTCACGGATGTCTGCAGTTGGTGAGCCTGCATCTTCAATCAGGTTGACCGTGCCCGGGCAGGATTCAAAAACACCTAATCCTGTGTAAGTGGTGGAATATGGATCCAGGGTAATATCAACCACGATATCGTCTGATACGATGATTTCATACAGGGCATCTTCACCGTTGTCATAGCTGCTCATTAATGTGTTATCGTAGGCATTCCCGAGTCCGCAATTGGTTTGGCTTAAGTCCTCATAAGGCAAATCCGCCGGGAGATTAACTGTAAATGGAATAGTGCAATCACTGCCCAGGGGAGCGCTTGTTTCTGAAACTGTCACGGTCCAGTCTTCTGTTGTTATTCCGTCTTCGGCAGTTACGGTATAAACCACCGGATTGGTAAAGTTGTTGGATGACATCCCTGAAGTTTGAGGCACCCCTGATACTTCGGCAGATGCCCCTTCTGAAAGCGTAAATGTGGCTACAAGGCTGGTTACATCTGTTGCAAAGGGAACGTCAACATCAATGGTATGAGCAACATCATTTATATCAGCCGTGCCGATTTCTTCAGGGATACTATAGGTTAAAATATCATTTCCAGTATTGGGTTCACGTACTAACACATCATCAATATACCAGTTATAGATTCCGCTGGATTCTCCTTCAAAGAAGAAACAGAATTGGAAAGTTGCAGTTCCCATGTCCGCATTGTTAATCACGACGGATTCTTCTGCCGGACCAATGTTCCCCATTGGGGGTATAGAAAAAAGTGTGTCCCAGGTAGCACCTCCGTCTGAAGTGGTAGCCAGGCCAATCTCAAAACCACCGGTGTTGTATTCAAGGAAATGTTTAAATTCCAAAACCATGGATGCATAACCCGATGTATTGATCACCGGGCTGATGAGTTTTTGAACTCCGGTGGTAGTTGGGTCACAGTAAAAATCAGCTTCAGGGGCAGTGCCTCCGGCTTCATTTGTGTTTGACCCCTGCCAGTTGGTGCCGCCTTCGGTTGTCCAGCAGGGAGGAGGAAAACTCCCCTCAAAATCTTCGGTGTAAGGAAATGTAGCAACCGGTTGACAATCATATTTTAAACTCATTGTTACGCTGTCAATGGCTATTTCATCCCTGCTGCCACTGCCTGACACATCATCAGAATACCACCTGATATAAATGGTATCGCCGTCCGGCAGTTCAAATCCCATATCAGTGCTTACGGTAAGTGTGTTTTTATCCCAGGCAGGGGAGGCATCCTGAGCCTCAGGAGTATCAAACAGAAATTCATCAATGGGTTGCCAATTGACTGCATCCACGGAAAATTCGCCATTGATGGAGTTTGAACGGTCCGCATCATTCAATACCCAAAGGTTATAACTTAAATCAATATAATTCACTGTTTGACCAGTGTTGTTTTTTATCATCAGGCCTATCCATCCGGGAGTGAAGTCATTTGCTGATGGTTGTACTCCGAGAGCGTGATTATCGGTTTCCACTTCAAAAGCATACACGCCGCCATATATTTCACCGCCGGTGGATGCGCCACGGGCAAAATCACCAATGGTTGCGGTGTCTCCAAAAGGTTTATCACCATCATCGAAACCCATTGCTGCCCAGCCATTGGCATCTAACTGGCCTGCTTCTGGCGGATCATTAAAACCGATACCATTAAATGTGCTGTCATTAACGCCGGAAACCGTGTTCTCGAAATCAATGGTGTAATCTGTTTCAACGGCGTCAATTGACCATTGCGCGTTTACGTTTGTTGCCGCTATTAAAAGCATGACAATCAGAACAGGTATTGATTTTTTCATAAGCTTGATTTTTAATTCATAAAAAGATTAATTCTTCCTAAGTTGCTAATTTACGAAAAATATTTCATATAAAAAAGAAATTTTCCTTTCTTCGATCTCCTCGCTAAGCGAATTAGCGGCGGCTATTATGATAATCCACCTGTCAGGTCTTCCGTTATCAAGGGGTAAGCAGTGCCTTATACTTATCACCGTTTAATTACGGCCGACCTGACAGGTAATTTTGGGATATGACAAGTGGTTTCTGATTTTGATGTGGGCACCCGGGCGGTGTACGTCTGCAAGTTATCTTGCCCCGGCTTTTGCCTGACAAATTGTGGCAGGAGCTCTGTCCCGCCGCTCTGCCACAATTGCAGCCAAATAAGCCGATGCTTCGATAAGCTTTCCGCCTCCCACCTGGTGCGGGGGTTTATCAATGCAGTGCCGGTGGCTACGAGATGATTTTGCTAAGGCAAAATCCCTCAGCCACCTATATTCGAGCTCCTCGTTAAGCGAATTAGCGGCGGCTATTATGATAATCCACCTGTCAGGTCTTCCGTTATCAAGTGGTAAGTAGTGTCTTATACTTATTACCTTTGGCTCTATTAAAAAACATTGTTGTTTCAAATATTTTGTTAATTGCAAAATATTTTAATCAAAGTTATTGATATTTTTTTTGTGCGTTAAATTTCAAAACCTGTTCGGCGAAGACGGGACCGTGTCCGGCGTAGCAGAGCGAAGACGGGACCGTGTCCGGCGTAGCAGAGCGAAGACGGATGTAAAATAACAAAACTTGTCTGGCGGTAAGTTTATCCGTCTTCATTCCATCCGTCTTCACTTCATCCGTCTTCACTTCATTACGCCGGACAAG
>JAYENB010000072.1:0-4263 GCA_034721855.1 Bacteroidota bacterium | reverse complement strand
TGGCAATAGGGAATGGATATAATCCCAATGCCATCTATATAAAAGATCAAACTTCAGATTTACGCGTAGGTATTGGAACCACAAACCCTGACAAAGCGTTAACGGTAAATGGTATCGTTAAATGCAAGGAAGTGGAAATTACAGACAATGTTCCATCAAGCGATTACGTTTTAAAAAAGGATTATGAGTTGATGACAATTGGTGAATTGGAAGCCTTTATTGAAACACATAATCACTTACCGGATGTACCAAGTGCGGAAGAATTTAAGAAAAACGGTTACAAAGCCGGTGACATGGATGATTTGCTGCTCAGGAAAATCGAAGAACTGATACTTTATATAATAGAGCAGGATAAGAAAATTAAGGCGATTAAACAAAAACTTAATGAAAATGTAAATCAACAAAAACAATAATAATATGTGTTTCTTAAAGCTTTTGAAAAAAACAATAATAATATCATTTGTTTTAATAAGCGGTATTCAATTGAATGCTCAGGATAGTGTATATAATCATAATGGTTTCATGTTAGATGTAAGTTTTATGCCTGTATTTGGAGATGAAATATATTTTCCGGCTGGAAGGCCAATGGGCATTCCCTCTCAATATAGCAAATATTTGGTTACGGATGTTCCTGGGCATTACTATAAATCTAATCCTGGTTATCGTATTGCAATAAATTACAATCATGAAGTGTATCGTAATATCTATCTTAAAGGATATTTATCTTATGTACATAATACATACAATAAGTGGCGATCAATTGACTCTGTTGAATATTATTATATGTTCCCTGATACCATAAAACCTTATATACCATATGATATTGCTAATTCATATATCAATCAAACAAGTAAAAATCATTATTTTAATTGTGCACTTGGAATATCTTATTACTATAAAAGGTTTGGTGCTACTTTAAATGTTTTTACAGGTTTAATTGAAATTAATGAAATAACAAATGAATATAAAAATAGGGGTATTTCAAAAAGTAGAAATTGTGAGTATTTTCCATATATACCCGGATATCTTGCAGGATTAAATTGTTCAGTTAATGTTGAACTTTCTTTTTTATTATTAAAAAATTATTTCCCAACTTATTTATATATTTCATTTTCTAGGTTTTCAACCATAGGGTTACGTTTTAACATGTCAAAAATTGATTTATGAATAATAAAATATTTTTAACGGTTTTTATATTTTTTATTATAAGTAATAATAATTTATCAGCACAGAACTTATTAAGTGATGATAATTTTGAAGGATATTTTTGCAGCACTAATTGCAGGGATGATAACTCTTTTTCTGGCAGTTGGTATGCATGGAAAAGCCAATATGCTAATGTAGCAAAATACAAAATAATAAGTGATAATAATACTAACATATTTTCTTTAAAAAAATGGCGTAGTTGCAAATTTGATGATAATGATTGTCCGTGTTGTGCACAACATTCTCCTGATATAAGATATGATGGCAATATGTTTTTTGATGGAATTAATATTAGTGATACACATGGAGTTTTTGCCAGAATAGGTGGTTATGAATTAATTCAACAAAAATTTCTTGATATTTGGGGACATTTAGAATCAGGTTCATATTACAAAATTAAGTTTAGGGTGTATGTTCCTTCAGGATATTCTGATTATAACGCCTTAAAATTTATGTTAGCAAAAAATGAGGTTAAATACAAATCCCCAGGCATGGTTACCAAAAATAGTGTTCCTGGTATTCCAAATGGAGATGTATGTAGTTATCAATGTCCATCTTTATGGGAATATCCTAATGGTTATAAACAATATAAAAATAATCAAATAGTAGTTCTTAAAAAATATAATTTTAGCCAACTCGAACATGATCAATGGATTGAGAAAAGTTTTATTTTTGAAATGCCGGATCAGTCAACATTAAATCCATTAAATTGGTTTGTTATTGATGTACATAATGAAAATTGTTCAGATAATATGTGTTCAGGTATTTTATATATTGATGACATTGAACTCACCGAACACCCCTACTGCAATTGGGAAGAAGAACCTTGCAGCCCCACAGATGGCCCAATTCATACAAGTTTTCCTTTTCAGGTTACAAACTACTCCAATGTTATGGTTACAGGATTAGATAATGTAAGATCCGCAACAAACATTAAAATCAGAACAATACAAGGGCAGGTAATAGAAGAACTGGATGACAGATATTGTATTAATGGAATTAATACCATTGTGTGGGATGGATTAAATCTTGCTCCCGCACTTTATATATGGCAAATGACTTTAGAAAATGATTGTGGTGAACAAAATTATTGGAGAGGTTTTACGTATTATAATGATGATTTACCAATAATAGACTTTGATCAAACCTGCAACAACAGCATCCAAACCCCCATCCCCTGCTGTGAATCCGAGCCGGATATTTACATCGAGGATGAAACCATTGAAGGCCCCGGAGAGCTATCTTTCCATGCCATACATAACATTGAAGTGGAAAACACCACAGTAGAAGCAAACACCGAAAAACTTGTCATGAAAGCCGGCAATAAAATCACATTGAAACCGGGCACCCACATTAAAGAAGGAGCCCATGCGCATTTTTACATTGAACCGTGTACCACCACAAACACACACGAAGCCCTTCTGCCGGAAAACCCTTACACCATCCCCATGGCAGAAGTGCATGATAAAAAGCTTGATAATGAAACTAAAAATACAGATGAAAATGTTACTATTTATCCCAATCCATATTCATCAGAGCTGCATGTAACAATTTCATCTGATTATGGCAAACAAATCATATATGAAATATTTGACCTTAACGGGGTTTTGGTATTGAAAAAAACATTCAATTGCCGGTTTTCTCATTGCTCAGAAACCATAAGCACAGCCCATTTAACCCCTGGTATTTACATATTAAAACTGACAGGCAGCACTAAAACCAAATCCTTTAAAATCGTAAAACAATGAAGACATTAACTTCCATTTTACTGACACTGGCATTATCACTCATGTCGCTATGCTCACAAGGACAAAAACATGGAATCTCGCTGAATTCAAACATTGGATTATCAGGACTGTATGTTAAAGCATATAGTGAATGTTGTCTAAATTTATTTCAGCGTTATGCCATGGGATATACTTACCAGATAAAAAACTGGTCATTTGGGATGAACCTCTATTATATGGATCACAGATTTGGGGTTAAATATGAAGCACCGGTGCATGGTAATGGACCAATGATAACCCATCATGACATCTATTCATCACGCTACTTGGGCATATCACCCTTTGCAGTTCATACCATTATTCAAAAAGAAAAGTATTCAATTTCCTTAATGCTTATACCCGGCATTGACAATATCTTTCTTGCAAAACAGTATATTGATTATTACCCATCTGATGATCCTGATGACGTAACGGTAGTAATCGATTGGGGTAAATATGAATATGGCAATTACGATCAGATAAACTTCAACCTGACACTCGCACTGGAAGCTTCTCGTTCTTTTAATGAAAATATAAGTCTCTCAGGGGGCGTATTCCTGTTTTCCTATTTGCATAACTATGTCAGAGATGCTGATAATGATAAAGTCCATTTGCCTTATGCGTTTGGTTTCAATTTGGGCATCACTTACTATTTCACTCCCTCCGGCTCATCAGAAAACTAACCTTCCGCTGCTAAAAAAAGGTGAAAACCTGACAGAACGTTTTTCAACCCTTAACCCAAAAATAAATCCCCTTTTTTGAAACCTTTCCCAAAATATTTCGTTATATTTGCATAAAGGGAAAATCAAAAATATAGAACAATGAAAAATAGACAAAATCAAACAAACCACTACAGACAGCCAACACCCGCTGCCACACACACACACACACACACACACACACACACACAGTAAACACCGGCTTGTAAGCCTTTTACTTATGGCATTTTTACTCCTCATATCTGTTGATCATGTTCAGGCACAATGGATAGATGGAGGAAATGATTTTAGTGGCAGTTGCCATAAAGCTTTATTTGGAACCCTTGATACCTGCGATGTCCAATTTATCAGCAACGGCATTGAGCGCATGCGTCTAACTGGTGAGGGCTTTTTCGGTATTGGTACCACCATGCCCGTTCGCACTTTGCATGTTGATGGGAACATCCGTTTTGTCAACCTTCCCACAGGCACAGAAACCACAGCCATTATGCTGGATGCCAACGGCGATTTGAGTACACGCACTTTATCCATCGCCAACTGGAACATGGCTTTCTCTTGGGGCGACCACGCCG
>JAYENB010000071.1:0-4296 GCA_034721855.1 Bacteroidota bacterium | reverse complement strand
CGGTAACGGATTGAAAATGAAAACACCGGATAATCCCAGAGGGAATAATACACGTCGCGTTCTGTTTCGATGCCTGCATACTCACTGTATCCACCATGTTTCATCACATTTCCGAGTAAATTTCTGCAGATTGCGTCGCTCGCAATTTGTTGAATCATCTCATTATTTGATATGTATTACTCTGCCCTGAAGGGCGAAATAGGGGGTGGCTGAAGCCCTTACGCCCCGCCCTGAAGGGCAGGGTAATTGCCCTGAAAAAATATTAAACGGTAATTTTAATTACCTGAATTTTTATCATCAATTAAATATTCAACTAACTCTTTTAATTCTGATATTTGTTTTTGTTGTCTTTCTATCATAGCTTGCTGTTCTTGAATAGCTTTTACTAATATTGGTGTTAATTTACCATAGCTTACACTCCATAAAGCACTGTTCTCATCTTTAGGTTTTGACACTATTTCAGGAATAATTTTATAAAGATCTTGAGCAATAAAACCGAACTGATTCTCACTGTCTTTTTTAGATAAAACTAACTTACCATCAACAAAGGAACTGTTATGCTTATCGTATCTTTTTGCTTCAATTTGCATAATCGTTTTTAAACCATAATCTAAATCTCTTTGATTTGTTTTAATTCTTGTATCAGAATATGTATTATAATTTCCATCTAATTCAATATTTACATTAGTAGTTGTTCCAAACACTTGAAGTGCATTGGCTGAACTACCTTCGGTAAATATTCTCATATTTTCTCCATAAATATCTTGATACCACGAAGAATTTGTGCCGGCACCATGCCAATTAATCTGTCCCCCTTCGCTTGAACTATTACAAGCCCCAAGTGTGAGCATACCCCCAGGAATAGCTGTTCCAATTTCTAAATCTCCATCATTAGTTATTCTAACTCTTTCGCCTTGTCCTGATGGATTTCTAGTTTCAAAAGAAATAACACCATTATCAAAACCATTTGTTGTACAATAATTATTTCGTATAATTAACCTTTCATCATCAGGGTCTAGGTCAATACCTGCAAAATGTGAATTACCTGATTGCTGAGAAAAACTATAAGACATATTTCCAGAACCTGTAGTATTTCTGATACAAGTGTATAAATATGAATATGTACCTCCATCATCTTCAATTACAAACTTTTCTGAGTCTCCATCATCTTCTACAATATGTACTTGTTTTAATGGGTTTGTTGTACCTATACCTATTCGTGTATCATCGGTTGCTCCATTAACTCCATTTATTTGACCTAAAATTAATGTATTGGCATTATCTGCATAAGCCTTATATCCTATAGCAGTTGCATAATCTGCATCAGCATGACTATAAGCTCCCAATGCAACAGCATAGCTTATTGAACTGTTAACATCTCTATCAGAATAACGACCAATAAAAACATTATCTGACCCATCATTTGGTAATGAAAATGCACTGTATCCAATAGCTACATTGTAATCTCCCGAAATTGGATTAAACATGGCATATTTACCTAAGGCAACATTACCGTTTCCTCCATCATAAGGACCCCATCCGATAGTTCCATAATTATATAATGCATTATATCCAACAGCAGTATTTGATGTACCTGTTTGCATATAATAACCAACACGATGTCCTACAAAAACATTTTCGCTACCTGTTGTTACATTATAACCAGCATCATTTCCATTAAAAACATTGTTAATACCTGTTGTTATTGAATTTCCAGATAAATGACCATAAAAAGTATTATCTGTAGCAATTCGTCCTGCTTTTTCATTATTAATTCTAAAATTAAATGGAATATTATCTGTAGTACCAATAAAGTTTGTTCCATCAACTGTTCCTGAATTACCAGTCAATTTCCATCCTTGCAATGATGACAAATCAACTATTTCATTTGAGCCGTTTTCAATACCTATAGTTAAGGCATTACCTGATAAGCCGGAACCTGAAATATTTTGATCGTCGGTGTCTGTTCCTGTATTCTGATTAAAAAGTATAATCCACTGACTACCATCCCAGTAATAAAAACCATGGGGTTCTGATCCTGTTTCATTGTAAATTAATAATCCTTCTGCAACAGGTGATATAATAGGAGCAGCAGTGTTTATATCGTCGAGGGCAACCCGCGGAATTAGCAAACCTCTCTCTGTAGAAGTTAAATCCAGTAAAGCTGAATTGTCCGGGTTAGGTTGATTGATACCAACATTTTGTGCAAATCCCACATTGCTAGCACCAAATGACAATAAAATGCCAATGCTTAAAATTTCAATTCCCAAACGGATTTTACGTTTGGGGTTCTGAGTGTTTTTGTTAATTCTTTTTTCCTTTTTCATGATGTATAGGTTTTAAATTATTAATAATTAATTTTTATTTAATTTCTAAACTAAACTCTGCCCTGAAGGGCGTAATAGCGGGTGGCTGAAGCCCTTACACCCCGCCCTGAAGGGCGGAGTAATTGCCTTGAAGGCAAGTATAATTCGCCCTGAAGGCAGGGTAGTTCGCCCTGAACCCAAGGTAATTCGCCCTGAAATAGGGGTAATTGCCCTGAAACCGGAAGAACCGCCCTGAATGCAAGGTAATTGGGCTAAAGCCCTGATTCTAGCTATAGAGAACTTTTCTTTGGCAAAAGTAATAAAGTTATTTGATTTCTCAATTGCTCTGGCCTCAATTGCTCTGGCCTTCAGGGAGTGCCCCCTTGCGCCCCGCCCTGAAGGACGAGGTAATTGGGCTGAAGCCCTGATTTTTTCTTTCATTTGACAAATTCACGTTCTGTTTTGTGTTGTCCTGATTCTGTTATTGCCTGTATGGTGTAAATGGATGAGGCGAGGTGACTGACATCAAAATTAAACACATTCTTCCCCTTTATTACCTCAGCCTGTTTCAATATTACTGTTTTTCCTAATTTATCCCACACGTATATGTGAATTCGGGTATTCTCGGTGGATTCAATCTCAACGGTTATTTCATCATCAGCGGGGTTGGGGTAAATGGAAATGATCTCGATGACATTGTCATTAGCTATGACAGCATCTATGTCGCTGTATTTATAATTGCCATCAAAATCAACTTGTTTCAGCCGGTAATAAATAATATCAACATCTGCCGGTGGTGATTCATCGTAATCTGTGTATTCAATATTTTGTGTGCTAAACCCTGCTGCTTCTGTCGATTTTATGGTCTCCCAGATATGCATATCATCAGACCTTTGAATTTCATAATAATCTGAATTGGTTTCGGTAGCAGTTTCCCATTTTAATTGCACGCTGCTATAGGTTTCATCCTGCCAGTCGGCTGTAAAATAGAGCCATTCCACCGCCAGGAGAGTTGATTCGCTACCGAGAGTAAATTTTCCATAGAAATTCAGACTGTACCAGTTGGGTGGGTCAAAATAGGTGGAATACGGGCTGTTGTCAGGGGTGGATAAATTGGTTGCCGTTTCTATTGTTCCCGTAAGCGGGGTCCACCATTCTTCGGTGCTTTCTTTTACCCACTGGTAATATATTAGCTCTCCTTCTGGGTGATCGTTTAGTTCTGCATCCCAATAATTCATTTCAAGTTTGTTGTTTGCATCCATTTCAAAATCTATTATATCGTTGGAGGTGTTTCGCAATTCAATATAGCGGGCAATGCTTTCATTGGCTGAATAGCTTCCGGTGCCGGATTGCACCTAATGGCCGCGCACTACGGTAATATCGCCCAAGCTTTGATTATTGGTGATTTTCACGCCAATAGATGCCGGATTGTATGCTGATTCACCTCCATTAAGCGTGCAAGTAGCACGGATGGTGCCTGTATTGCTGCTGATATCTCCGACTTTTATGCGTGTGGTTTCTGTTTCTCCGGTGATGCTGCCTGTTGTGCCAAGATTTGCTGTGCTGTTTTGTAAATCCAGCTCCCCTGTGGTCATGCTAAGGGTATGATCAACAAAAATATCCTGTGCCAGCAACACATCACCACCGCTGTTATCAATGGTAGGTCATAAAACGATGTTGTTGAGCTGCCTCCGATGGTTTGGGATGCCGCTATAGAATTGAACACAACTTCTCCGGTGCCGGTTAAAAAGGACGATGATACATTGTTTGTCCAGTCACCTCTCAGGTTTAATGTGCCATTGTTTGTTATTTCGCCAGTGGTTCCGTTTACCCCTGTTAGAGCACCTTTTACGTACATGCCGACACTTGCTTTAATCGTAATGGGATCTTTTACGGTTAATACCTGGGAAAAGCCATAATTCAACAGTGAAAGTATCAGGATCACAAATGGGGTTAAAATGTATTTTATGTTTTTCATAACAATCTCGTT
>JAYENB010000070.1:0-4320 GCA_034721855.1 Bacteroidota bacterium | reverse complement strand
TGCAGAAAATAATTTTGTAAATCGTCCACTTATTCTGCAATTCCCTTCAATGTATTTAGCTGTTTCATTCAATATGGAATTGAATAATTCAACAGTACCTTTTATTTTATTTTCGGATTTCTTAATTGACGGGTTAGTAATTTTTGAACCATGAAAAAAAGTGTGCAATTTACCATTCCAATCATTTACATAAATTTTTGTAACATATTCGATAAGCCAATCAATATCTTTGTCGGGGTATAATTCTGATAAATATTGAATAACATAACCCCCTGAATCAGCAAATGGATCTCCCGTAGGCCTAATTAACCATTCGTAATCAATTGTTTTTATTTTTTGTTTCATAATTATCTAACTTTATTTACCTTCCTTAATTCCCACATCCCAAAACCAAGCGAATTCATGCTGCCAATGCCGGTGGCATAAAGCAATTTCATCACGTCGGGCGGGGCTTGCAGGTTAAATGTATAATTATACCCTCTGACTTTTGTTTCTTCATCGGTACCGGCTTTTATACTCTGCAAAACCGTCTTAGCTGATACCCGTTCAACATTAAAATCAATGTCATCCGCATTCACATCTTCTAATCCAACAGAGCGGCATTTATCCATGATATTTTTCAGCATCAGAGTATTGTAATTTAAAGACAAAGGCGGAATATACTGTTCGTGCTTTTCATTTTCAGTAGTTTCACCCATTACCACCGCTGTTTTCGTTTTGCAAGCATAACTTTGTCCAGCTTCAAAATCAAGTTCTTTTCGCATCTCTACATTGCTCACCTGCATTTTCACGACATGCTTTTTATCTCCGATATATGCGTCTTGCTGTTTAAACAATCCTGCCACAAAAGGCTCCAGTTGTTCCGGTAAATAAAACGACACATCAATCCAGGCTTTTCGTGACCTTAAAACCAAATAACCCGGATCAGTTTTCGATTTTTTAATCAGGCCTTTGGGAAACCTCAATCCGGAAAAACAAAACAACTTAAAATTCTTGCCTTCTTCAGTTGCATATCCTTTCTGATGTAAAAAATCTGAAAAAACCTCATCACCATTTCTCATTATACCATAAATCCATGCACTCACCGGATACTGGTAATTAAAAGTCAGCAATTGATTTTTTCCTTTTATGTCATATTCTATTTGCAACCTCATCTGTAAATCATTTCATTTCCCGAAAATACCCAACCATTTTGTCAACTTCCGTCAAAACTTTATTTTTTTTAAAATTTTTTCAATTCACACCATTTATAATGTAACCAATTCCATCCACTTTTGATTCTCCCGTATGGTTTCCCTGATTGTATTTTATTTAAAAACATAAAATTAACAATTGATTTGTATTTTACAAAATATTTCATAATCTATTGCTGTAGCATAAATATCAGTAATTTGTTGCTTCCTGTGAATTAACGCGAAACCCCACTGCTATGATGGCTTCTAAACAATAATGTTTTGTTTGGTAAGTTTTACCATCATCTGCAGTTATTCCAAATTTTCAAATAACTGAATCTTCTTCTATTTCACCACTATTAAATATTTCCTTCAAATGATAATTAATGGTGTTTACTTCTACTCCAAACAACTTTGCAGTAAGCTTTTGAGTAAGCCAAACGTTTTCATTTTCAATACGCACATCAATGGTATCTTTACCGCTTTGCGTTTTAAAAATAAGAAATTCAGCAGTACTATTTCTAACCAGAAGTTTTTTTGCCATAATATGCACAGTTTTTAAACAGTTAAAAATACATAGATTTTTCAACTATATCAATACCAGTTTCTAAGATGTATTCATATCACAAAATACGGCTTAATTTATACCGGGAAACATGCTTTTGCAGTACTTTCACCATGTCCATCCTTAATGTTTATTGCTTTTTTTTGGGCAGCGGGAAAAGCTTAGCATATCAGGAACGTGGTCACTGCCTACGGCCTGTATCTGCCCTGCAGTTCGCTGGCTGTTGTTAGTGTCATGTCAAGCCAAATATGACACTATCTGCCCGGACAGGAGTTTCCCGTCTCCGCTCCGTCTTCACTGTCCGTCTTTACTCCGTCTTCGCCGGGACTGTGTCCGGCGTAATGGAATGAAGACGGATAAACTTACCGCCGGACAAGTTTCGCTCCGCCGGGCACAGCCTCCGGTCACTCTGCCGGGCAGGCAACAGCACAGCAATCTACAGGGCAGGATGCCGGCCTCCGTCAGGCTGCAAGGAGGACATTTCTTTCCATAAAAACATCCCCGTCAAAAGAAAAATCCATTCTTATCAACAAGTATCCCAAAATATTGTATTTTTATGTTTCTAAATCAATGTACAATATGGAAGTTTTTAACAAAAACGATGTCCTCTCCCGCATTCTGAACCAACATGTGGAACTCATCCCGGTCATCAACCGCTTTGGTATTAAACTGGGATTGCAAAACAAAACCATCAGCGAAGTGTGCAATGACCATAACGTAAAACCCGGTTTCTTCCTAACGATCATCAATGCGCATCTCCACCAGGATTATTCTCCCGCGTCTTCGCTGCGTTCTTTTTCCCCCCTGCTCATTGTGGAATACCTGCGAAAAACACATGCCTACTACAGGGATTATATCTTACCACGCACCAAACACATGCTTGAAGACCTTTTACAAAGCTGTGAAGGCGATTGTGAAGAACTAAAACTGATCAAAGCGTTTTACCGTAAATATGAAGAAGAATTGATTCATCACCTTGACAACGAAGAGCACAATGTGTTTCCTTACATTGAAAACCTCCTCAACAATGACAACATCCAGGGACATTGTTATTCCATTGAAAATTTTGAAAAAGAACACTCCAACGTTGATATCAAAATAAACGATCTGAAACAACTGATCATCAAGTACATTACCCCATCCTACAACACCAACCAATGCAATGAATTTCTGACATTGCTTTCGCGCTTTGAAAATGACCTGAAAGACCATGCACGCATTGAAGACCATGTGCTGGTACCCATGGTAAAAGAAATTGAAAAAAAGAGAAATCATGCATAACAGAATCATCATCATTCATCACCTGGACATCATACGCAAGGGCATTGAAACCATCATCAAAGAAGCGTTTCAATATCCGGTGAATGTATTATCTGATTTCAATGCAAAAGCGATCAAACCAAAATCCGGTGATAAATTGCTTTTCATTACGGATGAAATAAATGCAAAAAAAATCCAGGCATCTCTGGGGCTTTTCAATCACAAGACTGAGCTTCTGATATGTTTTGATCAGCCTAAAAATCATGAGAGTTTACATAAAATCAGCCTCAACATCAGCCGTGAACAATTGTGTAAACAAGTAGAGCAAACATTTTCCGGCCATGGCGAAAGCCCACCACATGCCGCACATAAAAATGAATTAAGCCGCCGGGAAAGCGAAATACTGGCCTTGGTAGCCAATGGCTTATCAAACAAAGAAATTGCCGGCAAACTATTTATCAGCCCACACACGGTGATATCGCACCGGAAAAACATCACCGAAAAACTGGGCATCAAAACCATTTCCGGCCTTACCGTATATGCAGTCATCAACGGCATCATAGACATTGGCCAAATCAGCAGGGATGACCTGATATGAAATGCTTGCTGAATGAAACGTCGCTGCGTATGAGAACAAAACAATTGAAGGATCAAATAACTTCAGGGCTTAAGCCCAATTACCCCGTCCTTCAGGGCGGGGCGCAAGGAAATTATTTTGATAATTAAAAATTTATGATTTATATTTGCAATACACATAAAAAAACAGATTTCTCAAATTAGAACCTTGAAATATTAACTAAAAAATAAATAATTATGAAAAAACTACAAATACTCATCTTAGCCATCCTGGCATCTGTATTCACACTCAATGCCCAAGAAATCTCGTTCACATTTATAGCAAACCATACTTGTGATTATGCCCCATTAGACAGTGTTACCGTTGAAAACCTGACACAAGGCGGGGACACAGTCTTATATTGGGATGATACGGTATTAACTTTTGATTTTACCGGTGTTGATATGCCCACCGCTATGGAAAATGATTTTTACCTGTCTCAAAATTACCCCAACCCATTTTCATCAAAAACCAAGGTTGATGTTTTTGTTCCCGAACAGGATAATTTTACCATCCATGTTTTTGATATTACAGGCAGACAAATTACCTCTTATGAAAACCGCCTGGAAAAGGGAATGCATAATTGTAACCATTCACAGTATATTTATTTAACATCAATTTCTTAGTTTATACATTTTTATAATTTCTAATTGACCTAATTGACCTAATTGACCTAATCAATACCCAAATCCCAATGTGTAAAATGT
>JAYENB010000069.1:0-4322 GCA_034721855.1 Bacteroidota bacterium | reverse complement strand
AACCGGGATCGTTAATATCGTCGAAAGAAGCTCCTGATACAGGCAACCAATTACCGCTAAAGCCGGCAGAAACCCCAGTTAAATTCGTTTCTTGTCCACACACGTCAAAATCATCACCGGCATCAATCACCGGCTTTTCTTTAAACACAATGGTAACAGTATCCCTGTCATTGCAATTCGGACGAAAGGCATTGTTTTCCCTCCAGATAAAATTATATGTGCCAGCCTGATTAACATTCACTGTGGTTGCAGCGGTATCTTCATTTTGAAAATTCGCTGAACCTACGTTATCCGGGGCTTCATACCAAAAACCATATGGCTCATAACCGTCGTTCTGGGGTAAGTTATAAAAAGCCTCGAGGTCATAAGTTAAACCACAGATAGAATCATCGTTTCCGGCATTGGCATTTGGTTCTTTATAGAAAGTGACAAAAGCTGTGTCCATGTCGGAGCAGCCAATGTTATTCAAGGTCCAAATGAAAGGGATTGTCACTCGGGCAGTATCACCAAAGGCTCCTGGCGTAATGGTTACTGTAGCATCAGGGGAATTTTGTTCTCCGTTCCAATTTACTACGTGCGTTTCACACACCCAGGATAATGTTGCATAACCAGAACCAATGGTATCAGCATCAAATGTATATTGATTTCCACACACTTCAGGTTGATCGTCGTTGCCGACATACGCATAGGGTTTACGTGAAAATGTTATTTGTGTCTGTGCTTGATTGGTACATGTTATTCCCTGTTCCTGAGTAGTTTCTGTCCAGTAAAATATCACCGTTTGTGATAAACCATCATAATTTGGTATGGTTACAGTTGTGTTAGGTTCATTAACCGGATCAAATGTGGGATAAATTGTATCTCCTCCCATGGTAACGGCTGTCCATACTCCATCACCAATAACATTTGATACCGACAAATCATAATTCACACCACAGGTTGTATCAACAGCCGTATTGATAACGGGTTGAGGTTGTTGAATAAACGTAATGTTTACCTGATCATTATCATTACAGCCTCCATTGTTTTCAGTCCATGACAATGTATAAGTACCATGGTTATTTGCTGTAACGGCTGTTTCGGGATTACTTGAATTTTCGAAACTCACCTGACTGCCTGTCCAGTATCCGCTTGATCCGGAAATGCTTGGAATAGCATGCAATGTATCCATCAAACCACATACAGTATTATCTTCACCAGCGTATGCAACCGGGGTCTGATTGAAATGTACCAGTACCATATCACTGTTTGTACAACCGGCATTGTTAACTGTCCAGGTAAACACAACATCCCCATAGCCGCTAACCAGTACATTCATTGCAGTATCATGAACGGTGGATCCAGGAATGGGAGAAAATGATTCAGAAGCATACCATGTTCCTGTCATGCCTGCTGCCGGGGCATTGGCAATCACTTCAACTTCCAGATTGCATACTGAGAGTTCATTATGTATGGTATGTGCTATCGGATTTTGATGCCAGACAACAGGTTTCCCCTGGGCTACAGAATAACATGGATCAGCTTGATCAGGATGTCCACTGCCATCATCATTACCTGCAACTGCAGATATGTAATAAGTTGTTCCTGTGTTTAACCCCGAGATATCCAAATAACAAAATTCTGTTGTACTGTTGGTTGCCAATATGGTTTGAGGTAATTCTCCATCATGCAGAATAAATTCAAACACATCATCACCATCAAGGACCTCATCACCATTGTGTAATCCGGTTGGAGTACATTCATCCTGGCACAAATTTACTATTTGAAGGTCCACCATGCTTCCTGCATTGGTTACACAACTGCAATCGTGTGAACCAACAAAATGAAACTCACTACATCCGTTTACGTCATACACTTCAAGATCATAATTAGAGGCACTTGGAAACATTTCAGAATAAGAACCAGAATAATCAGTCCCGTTAACAATAAAATCGGCAGGATCGCCATTGCTGTCAGTCACATCAAAGCTTACTTCATAATCACCGGAAATACACACGGTATCAGAAAAATTCTCAACAAAAATTTCCGGATATATTGTGATATTAAAGTTTTCTTCCTGAGTACAATTGTTAGCGTCTGTAACTGTTACGCTGTATGTTCCATCTTCATCCAGTGAAATTGAGCTTCCGGTTTCGCCTGTTGACCAATCATAAGAATATGGTGCTGTTCCATTGAGTACTTCAACGGTAGCTGTAGCATCATCACCTTCACATGTAGGGGTATCATAATTAACAGTTATATCCAAATCAGAATAATCCACATACACATTATCTGTTTCAACGCATGTTCCATATGTTACTGTTACAGTATAAGTTCCCGGTTCAAGGCCGGTAGCTGTTTGGGATGTTTGTACCGGGTCAGTACTCCACTCAAAAGTACAATCTGCCGGATCAGCACCATTCACTTCAGCAGTAGCATCAAAAGGCCCGTTACAGATGTCACCTGTTGCAGTAGCATTAACACTTATACTTCCTTCGTCTGAAATGGTAAAAATAATCACGGTATCGCCACAAGGGTCTTCATCTGTAACGGTTACGGAATAATTACCGGGGTCCATGTTATCTATAGATGAGCCGCTAGCACCTGTGCTCCAACCTACTAGCGGAGTACCGGAACATGAACTGTTTACAGTAATTGATGCTGATCCGCCGATACCACAAACAGCATTGTTGGTGTTAAGTGTTACCTGAAGTGCTGGATCAATAAAGGGTGCAGCAAAACCGAAAGTACACAAAGATGTTCCGCTAAAACCACTGTAACCATCAAAACCTAGGATATATTCTCCAGGAGGAAGATCTTCAGAAAAGACAACTGTTCCGGTACCACTGGCACATCCGTAATATGATCCAGTGTTGTTTGGAGGATCACTGGAAGGACTTCCACCAACATCAGCACAACTTGAACCATCCCATGACCATACAGCAAATTGTATCTCCGGATTGGTTGGTCCTTCATTTGAAACACATTCACCATTTTCAGCTTCTATGACATAAGGCATTTCATCATCTTCAGTAACGGTAAAATGATAAAATATGGTATTGTCACTTGTATTCCACCCACAATCTTCAGGCGCCTGTACTGGTCCCGGACTACTCAATATATTACAACCGCCCGTGGTTAATTCCACAGCCGTTTCACATTCATCTTCTTCCATATCCAACCTGACAGATGCAGCAATAAAAAACTGTTGAGCCTGGTTGTCCTCAGCCCAGGCACGTATGTATATGGTTTCCCCTGGGACAAGACCACTTACCTGCTCCCAGCGAACTTCTCCATTTACCATAAGACCGGCATTACTGTCAAAACAATCCAAGAGTTCAAGGCTGCTGCAGTTTGAACCTCTATATACTGCCATACAAGCCGGTGAACCATTCCCAAACATGGGCAAATAATCAGAATTAAACGCATGAAAAGCCATGGTGTTAATACCTGCCGGTACCACAAAACTGTACCACAAATCATTGGTTGCCCCACTGCTAAAACCACCACACGAAGGAACAGGTGTGGTTGATGAAGGCGTAGCGGTTTCAAGGTCAATGGATTCCAGTGCCATCTCACCACAGGTTGAATACTGCTCTATTGGGATATTTGGAGCATTACTGCATTCATCCTGTGCATTCAGCATTCCAACTGAAAATATACTTATAACTACTAATAAAATTAAGCTTTTTATTCTCATACAATTTACCTCCTTTAATGTTATGTTTCACTGACACAGGTATCAAATAATATTAAAACAAATTTTATCCCTGTTTTTCAAAAATACGTAGCACTTTCTGTGTACGCCTATCTTTTATTCCATAAAAATATCCAAATCCATTAAAACACACAACCCGTTTACTATTTATTAAGCTTTTATTTGTTTCTGATCAGATGAAACGGTCCTTGAAGGTCATATTCATATCCATCAATGCCTTTTCCTTTGATGATGTAAAAATACACACCGGTAGCTGCATAATTGCCTCCCTTAAGTTTACCATCCCAGCCGGCTTCCTCATCTTCATAGTTATCCCATTCATAGATCGTACGGCCCCAGCGGTTCACTACCTTTCCATGGAAACTACGCAGTGTCTGCGCTTTGACCTGGAAGAAATCATTCATGCCATCGCCGTTTGGGGTAAAGATATTCGGCACTTCCAATTTTGAACGGTCATCTACTTTGATGCAATCTATGAACGCTGTATCGCGGCATTCTGGCAGATTACGGGCATACACTACCAAAAACGGTTCGTAACAATCGTTCGGCTCTGTGTAAATATGCTCTACCTGTTCATCGTTGTTGGTTTCAGATTCACCATCATCAAAATACCACACGTTGCTCG
>JAYENB010000068.1:0-4337 GCA_034721855.1 Bacteroidota bacterium | reverse complement strand
AATTTGTTTATGGCTTCTTTTAGATTCCCAATCGCTCGGGACACCCTTGCCATTCACTAACGTTTCCTATCAACTCGGCACGTACAGGGACTTTAACCCTGCGAGATTATTACCATGCCCGACATACCAACAAAAAACCGGTGTTTTAAACACCGGTTTTTTAATTCTGAATGCTTTGATAAGTTATTGAATCACAGTTTGCAATGCTGCCTATGTTGTAATTCAATACATCAAAGATACATTTTGCAAACAAATCACAACTCATTCTCCTTCCGGATACAGGCTGATTTTTTCAGCTCTGTAAATCATGTCGGATGTTTCAGGTGCGCCGGTGTTATTCCCATCAATATCCTGGAAGTACAAATTGGCTTCAAATGCTGCGGTATTCCCCGGGTAAGTAATTTCGACAATGGTAGCATAATGTGAGTTAGTGTAATTGATGGTGCCTGATGTTATTAACCTGTTTCCGTTATCAAGCACATCCACATCTCCACCAAAAGGGGAATAAAATTCATCCCCCCGGTCTTTTCCGTATTCCCAGACCTGCTGTACGGTAGTGTCAGATTCATTCACTGCGTACTCAACGGCCCTTGAATATTTCGGGTCTTCATCTTCAAACCCTCTGTTCATGCCATTGTCAAAAACCACGATATTGCCATTATCCAATAAGGTAGAAGCATGTTGTCCCCATGGCCATTCAAAATTACTTGATGTTTGATATCCGAGTTGCACATTGTCGTTGTATGCTTGTCCGGAAGCATCTACGGCAGTCAAAAGGTAGGGCATTGTGGGAAAGCCGCTGGCATCCGATCCTGAATTACCCCAGTTATAATGCGGTGCTAAAATCCAATGCAGATCATTGCTTCGGCCGATCTTTATAACTCCCTGGTTTCGGCCTGAAAGCACATAAGTGTCATCACTAATCCAATAAGAAATTGCATTTAAATGAAGCCAGTCCCCTTCGGAATAAGCCACATCGTTTCTGTTTACATCCAGTACATCTTGTAAATTCCATTCCTGTAATATGGTTCCGGAATTTCGTTCTATTTCCAGAAAGTGGTCTTTAACGCTGTTGACCTCAGCATCATTATGCAAAATAGTTGCCCCGACTTTGGTAGCAAGGCAGGCATAATTATCGTTAGGAAGCACGGTAATGCCATTGTGAAATTTGTATCCCGGAATGGTGAGGTCGTTTACCAATTCTCCCGTCATGCTGTATTCCATTATTCTGTTGTCATTTACAATCACAGTGTTTCCATTTTCCATACGTTCGGCCATATTACCATTGCTCTCAAATTCAGATAAATCCATCCACCATCGTATATTTCCCTGCCTGTCAAAGATGAAAGGTTCGAGCCTTGGATATGGATTGTCAGCATAAACCATGGTGGTCATAAACATGGCATCTTCGGTCATGTTATCTTGTTGGATGTTCACCTGGGGAAAATAGGCGGGAAGGCTGTCTGTTACGATGACAAAGTTTTTTTCTGCGTATCTGCCATCTTCACATGATAAGGTAAGGGTAATTTCATTTTCACGGCCCGGGTATAGCCCTATGACAGGTACGGTATGGCTTTTTGAGTATGTTGACCATGATTTTAGTACGGGAAGATTCCCTTTGACTTCGAGATCGACTTTAACAGCAAATTTAGTTTCAAACGACATTTCTGCGCATAACGGCGTGATACCATTTGGATTTTTGGTGACATCTATGCTGGTGCCCGTTTTGAGCAATTCAGAAATATCAACATGATCTGTTGGTTCGTCTTCTTTACATGAGTTCATTAGTGCAACGAACAGAATAAACATAACTGAAATAATGAAGCGTCCAATGTGTGAATATGATTTCATGATAATTTTAGTTTTATTTTGAATGCAATTTATAAAAAAATTGTTGGGTATCAATAAAAAAGTGATATCTAATGAAAATGAACTCTTGACAGTTGAAATAGCAAGGCCTTTGATGATAAAAAATATGTATTTGAAGTAATATCTGTAAATTGCCGGATGTTATATTTAGTTTTCAAAAGAACTGTCAGATTGTTGGTTGTAAAATTCTGAAATGTTAATCGTAATTCCAACATTCAGATTAAAACGCCAGTAGTTTATTTCCTGGGGATTTATTTTGTAAGCGTAAATAAGTTGTGTGTGTAGTTTTCCTTTGGGGATACCACATCTTATGGTGAGCGCAGGTTCGATGAAAGTATATGTATATTGTTCCAGATCGGTAAGTTTTTCATCTATCAATTCATCTTGATTATAATTACTGGAAGTGGGATTAAAAAAACCGACATACATCAGTCGTGTGCTGAAAGCAATGTCTGCATAGTCGGTGCAATACCCGATGGATGGCTGAATAAAGCCTCTCCAGGTTTGTACGTTGTATTCCTTTGTTTGAACGTATGTGTCGAATTTATACACATCGTAATCATAATCATAAGAACCATATCCTCCGCCACCGTAGGTTTCAAAAACAAAATCCGAAAAAGGCCTGTAGTATCCTGCTCCGCCATCGACAGACCATCTTTTTGTGTCGTATTCATTTGTGGTGGTGGTGTCCGATAAACTGCTTGCCCATTGATTTCGGTTATAATGTCCGTTTAGCATAACTGCCGTATTATTAGATGTTGCATAAGCAATCTGGTAATTGTTGTATGACAAGCTTGTTTTCAGATCTCCCTCTTTCTGCATTAACGGTACATTCTGCATGGTTGGTTTGTACATCATCTTGCACGAAGAAAAAACCAGTATAACAATGATAGTCAGTATTAAAATTGTTAAATGTTTCATGTTGAATTATTTTTTCTGCAAGATACAAAATTTGCATCTCCACAATAAAATTATAGCTGAAAATATGTAAAATAATTATCCATAGAAATATTGTAAGTGCAGGCAAATGACGGTAATAGAGGCACACATTTTACCATTCAAAAATCTTTCTTTATATTCACGCCAAAAAGAACTTTATATGAAAAGAATAGCTGTTTTTATCGTTGCGGTGTTTTATTTGTCTGTTTCCCTGAGTGGCCAACATGATCAATTGAAATACAAGTCTTATGAACCTGGTTTTTATCACCAGTTTATCCTGAAAGACGTCAGAAAAGTAAACCAGGAACTTAACAAGAAACCACAGGAAAAGCACCTTGTAATGGATCAGTCGGGAATGAAATTGCCTGATAATCCTGAAGATTACACAAGGATTTGGGCACAACCCAGTTTATCACAGGGCAATGCCGGTACCTGCTGGGCATATGGTGGTACTTCATTTTTTGAGTCCGAACACAAACGCCTCGGTGGAGATCCGGTAAAATTGTCTGAAATACATACAGTTTATTGGGAATACGTTGAAAAAGCAAGGCGTTTTGTGCAAACACGCGGTGAATCGCATTTTTCCCAGGGATCGCAGGTAAATGCTGTGACCCGCATGATCAAACTGCACGGTGCTGTTCCTGAGGATGTTTATTCAGGCCTGTCCAAAGGAAGAAACTATCATACACACGCTGACATGGTGAAGGAAATGAAAACCTATCTGGAACATGTGAAAACAGCCGCAGTATGGAATGAAAATACGGTCATATCTACCATCAAATCAATCATGCATCATCACATCGGGGAACCACCTGAAACATTTGAATACAAAGGCGAAAGATACACCCCGGCAAGTTTCCGTGATAGCTATTTAACATTTGAGACAGATGATTATGTGGATGTCATGTCAACCATTGAATCCCCTTATAATAAGCAGGCAATGTATAAAGTCCCTGACAACTGGTGGAAATGCGATACCTATTGGAACCTTTCGCTTAATGATTACATGGATTTGTTGAATACGGCGCTAAAAAATGGCTATTCAGTTGCCATTGGAGGCGATGTCAGTGAGGCCGGTTTTTCGAGAAATACCAACGCTGCCGTTATCCCCGATTTTGATATTGCATCTAAAAACATCAATGCCAACGCCAGGGAATTCAGGTTTGATAACAATTCCACAAGCGATGATCACATTATGCATATCATAGGATATCAGAAATTTAAAGGGGATATGTGGTACCTGGTGAAAGATTCCAGCAGTGGTTCACGCAACGTGGGAGAAGATTCGAATAAATTTGGGTATTACTTTATGCATGAAGATTATATACAGCTAAAAATTTTAACGTTCACAGTTCATAAGGAAATGTTTGACAACATAAAAACCTGAACCCTGTAAATCTTTTTTGTTCCCGGCAACCATTAATCATTTTTACCGTCATTATACAGAATGAACAGAATGAAATAATCAAAATAAATAACAGCGAAATATTGGCTGAATGTTTGTTTTTTTAAAAAAATATTGTATATTT
>JAYENB010000067.1:0-4346 GCA_034721855.1 Bacteroidota bacterium | reverse complement strand
GACATTTTGGTGTTGGTTATAATTTTTCCAATCCTGAACACATGATACATATTCATGTTTCGCCAACTCCTCATACTCCTACAAATTTAATATCAGATATAGGATTTACCAATATCAATACCGGCGCGGCCTTGGAAGATGGATTTATTGCAGGGATAGATCCGGATGGCACAGCATTCATCAATCAGCAAGAAGACAAAGACATGCTATTTCGTACCGGTGACGGAACAAACAATGCACAACGCATGCTTATCCGCGGCGAGGCAGGCACAACACAAGGGTTCGTTGGAATAGGGCAGGATTTTAGTAATCCCCAATCCCTGCTCAGTGTGGATGATAGCAATGATAACACTGGTGAGGTTTTCAGCACGAATATACTCGAAAACTTACCCAATGCGTGTATAAAAGAGATATGTTTATGAAAACCAAAAAAAAATGATGTATAATTTATAAAAGTTTATGTTTTGTTTGATTTTTTTATTATATTACACTCGAAAACAATAAAATTTAAAACTATGAAACCAAAACTCAAAATTCTTGTTACCTTTTTGCTCCTGCCAGCTCTGCTACATGCACAGGAAAATAACCCAGATATCAAACGCACTATGCATTGGTATTTTGGATACAACGCAGGTTTGGATTTTTCTTCTGGTACTCCTGTAGCTGATACAACTGGGAAAATTTACCAGGAAGAAAATAGTTATAATATGAGTGATACCTGCGGTAATCTTTTATTTTATGGAACTGCCGAAAATGTATTAAATAAGAATCATCAGGAAATGGATAACGGGGATCTTGTTGGTGTTAAACTTAGTCCAACTCAAAGTATTGCAATCCCTCAGCCAGGAAATGATTCTATTTTCTATATTTTTTATGATAAAGAGGGAGGAACATTAATTGGACAATTCAAATATGCGATATTAAACATAAATGCAAACAACGGTTTGGGAAAAGTAATAAGTAAAGACAATATATTAATAGATACAGTGGCTACCGAAAAAGTAGCAGCAGTGCATCATTGCAATGGTAATGATATATGGGTGGTTAGCAAACAACGAAATTGGCCTTTATCGAAAAACATTTATGCATGGCTGTTGACTGAAAATGGTTTAATCACAACTCCCGTTGTATCTGATGTTGCCCTTTCTTTTCAAAAATGGGAAAATGGTGATGGGTATTTTCGATTTTCATCTGACGGTACAATGGCAGCAGCAGCATACATGAATCAGCAATTTTCTCCTGTTTATGTGGAAGATAGTTGTTCTGTAGAATTATATAAGTTTGATAATTGTACAGGTGAATTTTATGATCCAATTGTTTTACAGATATTATTTCCTTATGGTCTGGCTTTTTCACCTGATAATACGAAATTATATGTTGAGGCTGGAGGTGAAGGATGGCCGTTTATTGATTCTATTTATTTTTATCAGTTTGATATAAGTAATTATGACTCCACATATATTATGGAATCTAAAACTATAATAGCAGAAGGAATAAGTGGTCATTTTCAATTAGCGCTTGATGGAAAATTATATGTAGCTGAATTAGACACTACCATGGGGCCTTATTTGGGTTTAGAAAAATTAGGAGTAATTAATAATCCTAATGAATCTGGGTTAGCATGTAATTATTTAAAAGACACTATTGATTTAATGGGTAAAAATCATGTTATAGGTCTTCCCAATTTTGTGGATAGCTATTTTTCAAGTTTTAAGTATTATGATTGTGATACAACAAACAATAATTCTAATTTCAATAAAAACCATGAAGTAAACATTTATCCTAATCCCTTTACAGATATCATTACCATTGAAAACAAATATTTCAAAGATTACAACATGAAAATAACTGATGAAACAGGCAGGATAATTTTAGAAAAAGATATTCACAATAAAGTAAAAAAATTAAACCTGTCATATCTTAAACCAGGCTCATATATGATAACACTATATTCCGAAAAATTTACATTTTTTACTAACCATAAAATTACAAAATTATGAAAACACAATCTTTAATTATTATGGTAATTTTAATGTGCTTTTCTGTAAGCACAATGGCGCAACAAAATGGAACAGAACGACTTGGCATTAATACTCATAAATATTCAAGGCTTAAAACTCAGGGTAATAATCCATTGGTTCAAAACTTTTTTAATTCCAAATCACTTGGTGTTTACACGAGCGATATATATCCAAAATCCATGCTTGAGGTAAACACCACCAGTGATTACACTCAATTTTTCCATCCGGATATTGCAAACCGGGGCGAGGTATTCCGCACTGTTGGCCCTGCTAATGTAACCAACTACTGGCGCATGTTTACCGGCAACAGCGAAAAAGCAAGTTTGTATGTGCCTGCCGGCAGCCAGGATTTAATAATAGAATCACGTATGCTTGGTAGTAATATTAGATTTAACATTTATCCGAATATCCAGCGAGCTATTTTAACAGATGGAAAAGGACAAGGACATCTTGGTGTAGGCAATAATTTCAGTGATCCTCAACACATGATCCATGTGCATACTACACCGATTTTAGGTGGTCAGGATCCTTTTCCTGCATATACGGGTTATTCCAATTCAAATACAGATGCCACAATAAATGATGGTTTTATAACAGGAATAGAACCGGATGGTACCGCCCGAATCAACCAGCAGGAAAACCATAATCTTGAAATTTACACAGGCGCAGCAAACTTAAGCCATACCCGCATGCTTATCCGTGGTGAGGCAGGCACAACACAAGGGTTCGTTGGAATAGGGCAGGATTTTAATGATCCTCAATCGCTGTTACACATTGATGCTTCCCTTGATTTAACAGGAGAAGTTTTTAGAACAAACACAAGGAATAACAATACTTTCTGGCGTATGGATGTAACCCATAATGAAAGGGGTAATGTTTTTTCCATGGTTAATGCCCCTGAAGCCATTGATAATGATAATTTCGGTATTCAAGCCTCCGAAAATGACATTACTTTTCACACACAACCTTTAGCCAGTAATGGTATTGGGGAGGAAAGAATGCGTATAGTGGGTGTTGACAGACCGTTCGGAAGTGTACCGTATACAGTTGAGGCTGGTAATGTCGGTATAATAACACACAATCCGCTATCAAGGCTGCATATAGGTGGTGACGTCGTTGATTGGGCAATAGGAGGTTATAGGGAATGGATGGATATTGGAACACTTTATCACAGTTATGAAGATGATGGTTGGGATAACATGTATGTCGGTTTACAACGTCATGCTGATAATCAACATGACGCGATAATTAATTGGGGTAATGATCCGTCAATGAATCAAGCTTGGGGAGATCGTTTAAGATTTGTATTTACTGCAAATGAAAATATAGTTCCTCCGGTTACGGCAAGTGATAGCCTCGGGCTTGAAATAGCCCGCATGGTATCTGACGGCAATGATGGCAGAATGGGCATCGGTGACTTTTTAACAATTAATGAAGACCCAACACACACCCTTGATGTTAAGGGTAACGCCAGGATTAGAGAATTACCTGAGGGAGATTTTGACAGTGTTTTAGTTATTAATGGTGACGGAGTTTTGCACTGGAGCACCGATTTTAGTACAGGCGAAGTTTTAGGAAACCCATGTGACGACACCATACCTGCAACCAATCCCCTTGCTGAAGATTGGGAAATTGCTCTTGAGCATAATAATTTTGTTTTTACCGGGCAAGGTGATGATACTGATAGAGTAGGCATCGGAACTAATTGTAGCCCGGATGCTAAACTTGATGTGCTTATAAATTCTGGTGAAATAGGATCCACAGCAATAAATGCCGTAACAAGTAATGGCTCAATTTTTCAAACTGGTATAAGATCATTATCAACTACATCAGTTGATAATATATTGGGCATTGGAGCAGAAGGTATAGCTAATTTTAGTAACATAAACATAGGTATTCGTGGTATAGCAGAACATGCAGAACCTTTTATTATGGATGCTTCTTATAATATTGGAGGTAATTTTTATGCAGATGATGGTCATTGGAATTTTGGTATTTATTCATCAGTACCTGACACTACTGAGGATTATTTTGCAGGTTATTTTGAAGGCAATGTTAATGTTGAAGGCGCTCTTACTGTATATGGCGATGAAGTTTCAGTATCAGACCAACAATTCAAACAAAACATCAATGATTACACCGGCGCACTTGATAAAGTCCGAGAGTTAAATCCCGTTACTTTCAATTTTGACACTGCAAGTTATGATTTGAATTTCCCTGGTGGTATGCAATACGGTTTAATATCACAGGAAGTAGAACAAGTTATTCCAGAATTGGTATCAAATGGCGTTATTCCACCAAAAGTGGATTCTGCAGGTAATATAG
>JAYENB010000066.1:0-4418 GCA_034721855.1 Bacteroidota bacterium | reverse complement strand
TTTAAAATACTGCAATACAAATACTTGTGACTCTTGGTGTCTTCGTGACTTTGTGGCATTTCTCATTTTTTTGACTTTTTAGACAGGGCTCACAATTCATTTGCTTCAATGTAATTAGCACCAACCGTCCCTGATGCTTTAATTAGAGTTTGTCTATAAAGTAAGTGTCTAATTCATAATGTTCGAGTTCAAGGCTTGCGAAGTATTTAAAACCAAGGAGTTTACTTTCGTAAATGACTGCTTTAAATACGAGCGTAACGAAGAAATCGGACATTATGGACAGACACTAATTAGTTATTTACTGTCTTCAATATTGGCAATAGTTTTGGGAAGTTTTTTAACAAATGTTCTGACATTTTTGGCAAATAGAAAAGTTCCAGGTCATATTGTTTTGAATTTTGATTTTTCATCATTTGAATTTGTTTAGTATTTAAAAATTAGAATTTAGGATTTTTAGTTTACCCCGTTGGTTATTCAACCTACGAGGTTTATCTGGGTTAGGATTTAGGAAAAGTTTCCCTCCTAACATCAACACCTAACCCCTTATTTTGTAACAATGCCTAAGTATTTGTAACACCTTGCAGTTTGTTTTGCTCTTGTATCATAACGTGTGCTCCCCTGTAAAAGATAAAAGCGGCTACAGACATGAAAGTATGAGATGCATCAAGGTAATTATACCAGGTATGTAAATTCCACTGGTTTAGATAGATAATGGATGATACAATGGCAAATCCAACCCCGTAAAGAAAAATTTTACTTGCTTTGCTATGTGTTTTCCAGTACGTAAATAATGAATAGCTCCCCACAACAAACATGACACCGTATGCCGAATGAATTTCCACAAATTTAAAATTCAGGGTAACAAATGTCAGGGTCATGAATGTCAACAGTTCGATGATATTCATCCATTTAAAAAGTCTTACCGCCCCTTTGCTGGCAACATGCGATGCATGCTCAATGGCAGCACGTTCAAGTATCATCACAGCCAACATGCTGGTAATCCAACCAGGTAGTTTCCAGGCAAAACTGAATGCATACAAAAATCCATGCCCGATGATACCACCGAAAAAGGTGGAAATCCCCATACTCAGGAAATAAAACATCAGGAATTTCCGGATTTTCAGTGGTGAGGAAATTTTGTACAGTGAAAAGAAGGCATAAAAACACACAGCCGATACCAACAAATCTGTTACCATAGTCACCGGTTCATCAATTCTGATGCCCATGGGAAATATGGATGGTTGTATTTGGTCAAGTATAATCACGCCGTTCAAATTTTATGCAAGCAAATAAATATAAAATTATTGTCAATGCTATGGAATTTGAATAATTTATTATCTCTGATGGCTGTAGTCTAAAACAGGAGTAAGCATGATGGCATGAAGGTATGAAGGCACGAAAGGGCGAGCTGGCGAGTTGGCGATAGGGTAGTGAGTAGTGAGTTGTGAGTAGTGAGATGGCACGAAAGCGAGAAAGCACGAAGGAACGAGGGTGTGATGGGGGAGATTGATTGTGCACTGCAGGGATGCGATTTATCGCATTCCATATAAGTGCAACAATTCGTTATGTTGTGATGGATAGATGGAACAATGGTACGACTGCCTGAAAGTATGCTTTCGTCTCATCGTGCAATTCTGCTATTCCAATAGAGCATCTCTGATTAACATCTAGTGTCATGACACTAGTTCATGATTTTGTTTTCCATGGCCATTGTATGGCTTTTGAAAACAAGAAAATATATTGAATAAATCCCATCAGAAAAATCACTGCCCAGGAAGCATAAGCATGCCTTACCGGTTGATTTGCGATGTTCAGTTTTGCAGATTTATAGGCACGTAAATTACCCGTGGTGTACAATGGATACAGGTTGAGTTTCATTATGCTATGGTTGATTTCCACCGGGGGTGCTTCAGTATGTTGCACCTGATGCCAGAGAAGGGGGAATCTGTTGTTTGCAATGTGTTTTTGTGCATTGAGCGTAGCTTCAAACAGGGCATGCAGCTTATTGTTCCATTCATGAATGCTTGCTTCATCCTGCAAGTTTACCTGCTTCTGTATTTCCTGCGGTAAAACCTGGTTTATCATAGCGATGCATTGTTTATCTGCTGCCGTTGCTGTATCGCAATAAGCATTCCAGGCAGGCAATACATCCTGCAGAAAACAGGAGCTGATAAAATATGCCTTTTCACTCTTATAATCAGTGTTTGGATACAGTGCCAGTGCATCGGTAGTCAGGCTTTCATAAGCCCAGGCTGCTGTAAAAAAACGGCTGATTACCGGGGCTTTGTTTTTTGTGTTGTGTTCCGGAAATTTGTTCCAGGGTATCATCGCACCGCTGAACAATATTTGTGGTATTAAGAGTAGTGGTACCACAAGATAAGCCCATATTTTTCCGTTTGAAACAGCCGATAACGTTAAGCCTGTGGCTGCTGAAAACAGGTACAGCAGAAAATAGGTGATAGCGACAGGCATAAACAAATACATAATATCCAGTATTGACAGGGAAATAAGACTGAATAAGAGCGCCTGAATCAATCCGGCAGGTAAAAGCACACACAGCTTGGATAAAATTACCTGTTTGTTGCTTTTTATTGTAATCCAGTCTCTTTTGTGTTCGGATTGTTTGCGGCTGAGTTCACCTAGACTGAATATCAACCCTGAAAACAAGGCTATTACCACCGTAATGATGAAAAACACAGGAAAATGCGGATTCAGTAAGGGGGTATAATCACCTGTACCGGAAAACCGGCAAAGGGGAGCAGTAATCAAAGCCATAACCGGTGCATAAAGCAATATCATTGCTGCGTAAGCTTTTCTGTTAAAAAAAGCGGCAAACTCTGTTACTATTGTTGTGGCGTAGTTGGGAGGTTTTGTTTTTGATGCCGGTGTGCTGTTTGTGTTATCCGGGGTGTCTTTGTGACGGGCGTTGAAATGGGAATTCCAAAATGCAGGTGGGTATTTGCGTTTTTGTGTGGGTATGCCAAATTCATCCGGAAGGCTTTCGCTGATTCGTGCTTCTGCTTTGGCAAGCTGAGATGCCTCTGTTTGCTTAGTCAATGGTTCACTGGCTTCATGCAACAAGGTTTCGACATAATGTGGAAAATGTTCCGGTGAACCAAAATATACCGGATGCCCTTGTTCATCTAGGTAAAGCATGTTGTCAAAACAGGCAATTACAGAAGCATCGGGTTGGTGTAGCGAACACATAACCAGGCAGTTTTCGTTGGCAATGTTCCGCAGTAAACGTATGATTTTGTTTGTATCTTCAAAAGACAATCCGCTGCTGGGTTCGTCACATATCAATATGTCTGGTTGGGTGATGATTCCACAGCCAATGCTCAGTCGCTTTCGTTCACCCCCCGATAACATTGAATTGTTTGCTAACCCCGGAAGGCAATCAGCTTTGTGTGTTAATCCTGTTTTGTGCAATATGTCATCAGCCACAGCAGTGGGAGAAGGGGTGTTGTGTTTTTTGGCTTGTGTCAGGAGTTGATGTTTGACTGACAAATCAGGATTGATGCTGTCTTCCTGTGGGATAAAAGCCATTACCGGTGGTGAGGGTGAAAAACTGATGTTTCCCTTGTCAGGATGTAATATGCCGGCAATTAGTTTTAGCAGCGTTGATTTGCCTGCTCCGCTGGGACCTACCACGGCACATAGTCCGGGAGATTCAAGCCGGAGGTTTAGCCCGTGAAAAAACCGGTGTTTCTTCTTGATAGCGTAATTCAGATTTTTTATGTGCAGCTTATAAGGAAGCGTTTTCCGGGAAATAAAAGCTCTGAGTATGTCTGAATACAGCAATGTCTTATTGTCTGCTAATCTTATGCTTTGCTGGTACTGAAGCCGGAAATACAATTTATCACTGAGTCCGGATGGTTCAGAAATGTGGTCTTGAATTGTTTTAACGTATATTTCATTTTCGGATATGAACAGGACAGATAATGAGGCGGGAAGTTTAATGTTCTGAGGGGATTGACTGTGAGGAAGCTTGCCCGATATTACATTGTAAATGTTCCCGTAAACCTGCTCATCAATCAAAAACACATCGGCAATCAGCTTGACAAAGTCCAGGTTTTCAGGTTTGTGATTTGCGTATTGCGTAACAAATTCCATGCTGCGAATGCAGAGCAGATGCCTTTCTTCCTGTGATAGTTTGCTGCTTATTTCTCGTGCAATTTTTAGGAATCGTACGGATTTGGCGCTGAGGCCTTTTTTTCCGGTTTTGCCTGAATAATAAACGCTGTAGCTGTCATAGGTTTCCAGTGCTTTGCTCATGTTATCTTTGGGCAATACTTCTGAAAGCATAGTAATGATAAAGTTTTTTGCCTGCCGGGAAAAGTTTTCATCCCCTTGTGCAGCAAGGATAGCAAACAAATGCAATATGGCGTCTTGTAAGGGTTTTAGCATTGGTATTGATT
>JAYENB010000065.1:9196-21932 GCA_034721855.1 Bacteroidota bacterium | reverse complement strand
ACACAGGCCCCTACATGGAAGGTTTGCTTTATAATCCCGAATGCGGTTCCGATAGACTGACGGTACAATTCAGCGAACGCCTCTGGTGTACCAGCGTACAACCCAGTGATTTCGTGTTAACAGGGCCGGAGGGTAATTATAACATTGCTGATGTCTGGGCTGAAATATGCATTGCCGGCTTGGGCTCCACTTACGGCGACACTTATTATGATGATGTGTGGACATTAGACCTGACAGATTACCTCGAACATGACGGAGATTATACCCTGACAGTTCTGGGTGGGGCGGTTGATGATATTTGCTCAAACTATTCACCTCAAAATTCCCTTAATTTTCACATTGATGGGGTTGAGGCAGATACCCTATACGGACACAGTTCCTGTTATGGCACTGATGATGCATGGGCTCAAGTAACCAACATAACAGGTTCTGTAGGTCCTTATGCTATTACATGGAACGGACCAAGTGGCTTCACTTCCACAAATGCAAGTATATCAGGACTTGAACCGGGGGCTTACTCTGTTACAATTGCGGATGGCAATGGCAGATGTGAGTTTGTGGAAACAATTAACCTCTACGAGCCTGATCAAATTACGTTTAACACTTCAACAACCAACCCCGGATGTAATAATAATGATGGAGATATTACGGTCGATAATATTAATGGCATGTTTCCCCCTTATGATATTGCCTGTACCGGACAATCCACTGCATGGAACACCACATCGCATACTTTCTCAGGATTGAGCGGAGGCACCTATGGAATTACCGTAACTGATGATCACGGCTGTTCAAACACAAATACCGTAGTCTTAACAGCACCACCTATACCTGATGCTACATTTACATACAACGGAAATCAATGCTTTGACACTCAATCTTATGATTTCACTCATACAGGAGCCTCTGTGGGGGGAGAAACTTACAACTGGGCTTTCAGTGGTGGCACACCAGCTTCATCAAACCTTGAAAATCCAACGGGAGTAACCTTTGGTTCTTCCGGGGCACATAACGTATCACTAACGGTAACAGCCGGAGCATGTATTGATTCATATAACCTGAATGTCAATGTTTACCCGCTTCCAGATCCAAATGTTACAACAACAGATGATAATTGTGGCAATTGTGATGGAACGGCAACTGCTGCTGCAGGATTTAGTAGTTATAGCTGGTCTTCGAGTGCAAATACGACCAATTCTGAAACAGGTCTTTGTCCCGGGCCTTATTCTGTGACAGTAACCGATGCCAATGGTTGTTCAAATACCGAAGCCTTTACAATTAATAGTGTTGGAACAATACCTACTGCAACCGTCGCTACTACAGATCCAACATGTCCCAGCGATTGTAACGGCATAGCAACTGTTAATGCTTCAGGACCACCTACATTTACCTATCAGTATTCTGCAGGGTCAACACCAACCAACCAAACCACAGGTGGTTTATGCGACGGAAGTTACGATGTCACTGTTGCCGATGGTGCTAATTCTGTATGTTATGTTGTTGTTCCATTCACTATCACAGATCCTGCCCCGATGACGCTAACCATGAGTGGTACCGATGCCAACTGCGGGCTGTCCAATGGATCCGCTTCCGTAACAGTGGGGGGGAATTTTACTTTTCCGTTAAGCTATAACTGGTCTGACGGAGGAACTACCGGCACCATCAACAATATTCCGGCAGGTAATTATATAGTCACAGTAAGCGACGGAAACGGATGTACTGCTTCTAATAGTATTGTCATTAATGATACAGGTGTTCCGTTTACTACTTCGGTCACCGTAAACCAAGATGTACAATGTAACGGTGCCTGTGACGGTTCTGCTACAGCAAGTGCTTGGGGAAGTCCCGGCCCGTATTCTTATAATTGGAGCAGTGGTACAAATCCAACCAATGCTACTGTCACCGGTCTTTGTGCAGGACCACACTCCGTAACTATTTCTGAAGGCGCCTGTGATGTTGTTGAAACCGTAAACATTACCGAACCAACTGCCATTACAGGAACTGTCACTTCAAGTGATGCCCACTGCGGACAATCCGATGGGGATATTACTGTCAGTGCTTCAGGCGGCACAGTTGCCGTTGATTACAGTTATGAATGGGATTGTGTCCCGGCTCAGTTTACCGCAACGGCATCCAGCTTACCGGCAGGCACATATCATGTTACAGTAACAGATGATAATAACTGTACCGCTGTATTTACCGGTAGTATCCCGGATGTTGGTGGCGTTTCCATTAACGAAACACATGCAGCAACCCTTTGCTCATATTCATCCGATGGCTCCGCAACTATCAATGTGCTTGCAGGGGATCCCGATTTTACTTACAACTGGTCACACGGTGTAAACTACACAACATCCGCTACAAGCCATACCTTAAACAACCTCGCTCCCCAAGCATATACAGTCACAGTTACCGATACCTGGGGATGTTCAGCCGTAACGAGTTTTACCATCAATGCAGCTCCTGTGCTTAATGCTACCATTTCCAGCTCTACCGATGTTCTCTGTAACGGCAATTGTGACGGCACAGCAAGTGTTTCTGCTTCCGGCGGCACAGGGACATATTCTTATGATTGGGGTGCAGGTAACGGCAGTTCTCCCACACAACCCGATAACTTTGATATGTGTCAAGGCAATTATACCGTTACTGTGACAGATGCCAACAGTTGTACCGCTACTGCATCTGTATCCATTGGAGAACCAACAGCCATAAGCCTTGCTATGGACAACACAGACACACATTGTGGACAACCCAATGGTTCTGCCACCGTCATCCCAAATGGCGGAACATCACCTTATAGTTATTTATGGTCTGATGGTACTACAACGCAATCTAATATCCACCTGTCCCCGGGACATTATTGTGTGACAGTTACCGATGATAATGGTTGCCAGGATTCACTTTGTGTGGATATTCTCAATGAGCCTGATCCAACCGTATCCATTTCCAACATCACAGATATTACATGTTACGGAGATGATGACGGTACTGCCACAGTCTCTATCGGAGGTGGGACTCCTCCCTTTGATATTGAATGGGGAACTACACCTGTACAATATACAACAACAGCAACTAATTTAGGCCCCGGTACATATTTCGTAACGATTACTGACGTGTTTGGGTGCTCATACACGGCCAATGCAACAATAAATGAACCATCAGAAGTATCTGTTACTACAAATGCACCCATTATCAATTGTTTTGGAGATTGTGATGGATCAGCAATGGCTAATCCTTCCGGTGGAACATCCCCTTATACTTACCTCTGGAGTGATTTTCAGAATTCACAGATGGCTGTCAGCTTATGTGCCGGCGATTATGCTGTTACCGTAACCGACGATAATGGATGTACTGCTGAAGACAGCATAACTATCGATCAAAATTCGGAAATTATCGTTACTGCAGATATTACACCCTCTGATTGCGGCCAATCCAATGGCGAAATTGATCTTACCGTTTCAGGTGGATCCAGTCCTTATGCTTTTGACTGGGATTACGGCCCCCATACTGAAGACCTGCTGGGAATCCCTGCAGGTATTTATGAAGTTACCATTACTGATAATAAAGGATGTCAGGCCATTGAGGTATTTGCTGTCAATGATGTCTCAGGACCTACTTTAAATATTAGTTCTACAACAGATGCATCATGTGAGGGAACATGCAACGGACAAGCTACTGTTAATGTCACTGGTGGAACAGGGCCGTTTGATTATGAGTGGAATACCACGCCTGTTCAAACAAGCCCGACTGCTACCAACTTATGTGCCGGATCATATTCGGTTGAAGTTACTGATATGACCACAGGATGTGTAGCCACATCAAGTGCAACAATCAATGAACCACCTCAGTTGGATGTGCACGGGGTAAAGGTAGATCCTTCATGTAATGGTGGTTGTGACGGGGAAATTCAATTAACAACCTTTGACGGAACACCTCCATATACTTACACATGGACAGGTCCCGGCACATTGCCATCAACCGAAGACCTGACAGGCTTGTGTGCAGGTTCTTATACGGTGGTAATTGAAGATGCCAATGGATGCATGATTATCAGAACATATCTCCTCGTTGAACCCGATTTTATTAATGTTACTACTTCTGTTGTTATGACCAATTGCAATGGTTCATGTGACGGAGAAGCAACAGCAAACGCCGTTGGTGGCACCGGTTCTTATACCTACGAATGGAGCGATGGCAACAATCAAACATCACAAACTGCCGTAAATCTATGTCCGGGAGCGTATGGTGTTACTGTAACTGATGTCAATGGATGCACAGGAAGTGGCATTGCCAATGTTCCGGATCCTTCTGCAATGCAATTTTCCAGTACTTCATCAACAGACGCCAGTTGTAATGGCCTTGCTGATGGTTCGGCAAGTGTATCTGTTGTGGGTGGCACACCACCATACGATTACGCTTGGTCATCCGGATCCACTACCAGTACAGCAATTAACCTGCCCGCCGGCACACATTGTGTAACCGTTTGGGATGATAACAACTGTATAATTGAAACATGCATGGATATTGACGAACCAGCACCCATCAATATTGTTATGGATGTTACCGACGAATTCTGTAACGGATATTGTGATGGCGAAATCACAGCCAACGTAACAGGCGGAACACCCGGATATTCTTACCACTGGTCTAATTTAGCAACATCACCAACCAATGACAACCTCTGTGTTGGCTTATACCTGCTTACCGTTACAGATAATAACGGCTGTGAACAAAATGCCAGTGCCAGCATAAACGGACCATCTGTACTTGACATTGTGGTTCAGGATACTGTGATGCCTCATTGCGGTAATAGCGACGGCTCCATAACTATTGGGGTGGTTGGCGGGACTTTTCCATATACCTATGCATGGGTAAATTACCCATCAGAACCATCATCTACATTGAGCAACATACCAAACGGAAATTATATAGTTTCCATTACAGATGATAACGGTTGTTCAACATCACATACTATTGATTTGAATGATATATCTGCACCTGTCATTGACAGTATTGTCATTACTAATGTGGATTGTTTTGGAAATGCTACAGGCGAAGCAGAAGTATTCTTTACAAGTTCAACACCATCCAACACTATCAGTTGGAATGATCCGGCAAGTCAGAGCAGCGCTCACGCTGTTAACCTTGAAGCCGGACAATACACAGTGCAAATCGTTGATGATAATGGTTGTTCTACCAGCGAAACCATAACCATTACAGAACCTCCTGTATTGCAAGGCTATGTTAATAGTTACAGTGATGTCACCTGTAATGGTTTCTGTAACGGAACTGCTCAGGCCATGTTCCTTGGTGGAACACCACCTGTCACATACAGTTGGACAGGAGGCTCAAGCGGACAAAACGTAAGTGGTTTGTGTACAGGCACCTACTATTTAACCACCACTGATGCCAACGGATGTACATCTGAAGACCAGATTACCATTTCAGAACCCACTCCAATGACACTAAGCGAAAACATCACACCTGTTTCTTGTCCTGGTGGCAGTGACGGGTCAATATCGGTTACTGTAAGTGGAGGTTCAGGCAATTATGATTACGAATGGTTCAATACTTCAGGAAACAATCCAACTGTTAGCGGGCTTTCATCAGCAAATTATACCGTTGTTGTTTACAACGCAAACGATTACACTTGCTTTGTTACTGAAAGCTATTTTGTTCCTGAACCAGATCCCATTGATGCTACATTTGGAAGTGTAAACGCCACTTGTAATGAAAACAATGGAACTGCATACATCGAATCCGTATCAGGCGGAACTCCCGGTTACAGCTATCTGTGGACCCCCGGAAACATCACCGGAACAGACTCAGCTACAAATCTGGCCCCGGGAGGTTATACTTGCCAGATTACGGATGCTTATGGATGTCAGGCCAGTTATGATGTGGACGTAGATGAAACATCTGCACCACAACTTGACAACAGCATCGTACAACCTGTTACTTGCTTTGGTTACAATGACGGGTATGGAGAAGTTGTGGTATCAGGAGGAACACCACCTTACAGTTACCATTGGAATCCTGACGTTACGGATCAGGCAAGCAGCAACACCCTGGAAGCCGGTCTTTATACAGTTACGGTAACCGACGTCAATGGCTGTGAAGTGTATGCCACTCTGCCCATTAGCAGTCCTGATGAACTTATCGCTATGCCAACAGGAACAGATACTATTTGCATTGGTCAAACAACCAATATTAACGTTACTGCTTCTGGCGGAACTACGCCCTATACTTACGATTGGGAATTACTTGGTAATGGTGCTGCGCATAATGTATCTCCCGAAGTCACTACCAATTATGTCGTAACTGCCATTGATAACGCCGGATGTTCATCAGAACCTGAAGCTGTTGAAATAACAGTCAGGCCTCCTTTGGATCTTGTTGTGACATCACCGGGGGCAGTCTGTCTTGGACAAACAGCTATGCTTCAGGCAACAGCCAATGGTGGTGACGGAGACTATACATACAACTGGGGACACGGCATTGTTACCAACAATCCCCAATTGGTGTTCAGCCCTGAAACACAAACCTATTTTGAGGTTATTCTTACGGATGGTTGCGGAACACCGGCTGACACGGCTGAAATTACGCTTACTGTTTTTCCTCAACCTGAAATTGATATCATTCGTACTCCATCGAAAGGATGTGCTCCGTTGAGTGTTACGTTTGATAACAATACGGGCAATTATACATATTCTTATCTTTGGAATTTCGATGATGAAGATTCTGGCGATAACAATACATCTACTCTTAAAAGGCCGGTACATTATTTCGAAGAATCCGGATATTACAATGTATCTGTTGTTGTAACAACCAACCAGGGATGTACTGACTCAACCACTGTGAATGTTAGAATCAAAGAAAATCCGACTGCCGATTTCATAGCTCAGCCGTGGACAACAAGTGCTTTTACCTCTTCAATATATTTTAACAACCAGTCTGTTGGATCAACTTCATGGAAATGGCTTTTCGGGGATGAAGCAACTAGTACAGATCAAAATCCGGACTATGTCTTTGAAGAATATGGTGACATTCCCGTGACATTAATTGCATACAACAGTATCGGATGTACTGATACCATCACCCAGGAAGTACACATCATTGAAGAACACCGTTTTTATGTTCCAACAGCCATTAATTTGCATTCTCCTGAAAACAATGCATTTGGACCTGTTGGTAAAGGGATTGACTACAACTCATACAAACTAACAGTATTCAATCGTTGGGGAGAGCCCTTATTTATTACAACAGAGTGGACTGATAAATGGTTAGGCAGAACCGAAAACAATAAAGGCGATTACGTCCAGAATGGTACTTATGCCTGGGTTATTACTCTAAAAGATAAATTTGGAAAAGAACACCTGTATTCAGGTACAGTTACCGTATTCAATTAATACCATAGAATTAGAAGTCCTGACTTGTCGTATAATGAAATTTTGTAATCTATGTGCTTTCTATGTCCTATGTTTCCTATGTGGTTCAGAAATCCGGGCCGATTACTATCCTAATTTGAACCACATAGGCAGATAGGACACATAGAATTTTACATAGGATTTTTTGTTAGTTCTCAATAGTTGGTAATATTATTCTATTATTCAAAATAGCTTTTCCCAAGTTTTTATTGAGAAGTTACGATTTTTTCATCCCTCTTTATTCTGTCTTCGTTTCAATACGTCGGACAGGTTTTGAATCCGTCTTTACTGTCCGTCTTCGCCGGGACTGTGTCCGGCGTAAACTTGTCCGGCGTAATGAAGTGAAGACGGATGAAGTGAAGACGGATGGAATGAAAACGGATAAACTTACCGCCGGACAAGACTTTGGGATTTTGGATTTCCTGCCTCGCAGGTAGGTGAGCTATACCGAATGCGATGTATTGAGATATGTCGAAATGCAGCAAAAATTATTTAAATACAGTAACAGGATTAGGAGTTCTGAACTTGCCTTTTTGATATTTATTAACATATTACCAAAGGATTGACAGTTGTTCTGTTTTAATTCTTAAAAAACATGTATTTTCGCACTTGAAAAATACTTAAGAAAAAAATTATGGCTACTGATAAAAATCTATTTGAAGTTTTCCCTGAAATCAGCACGGAAAGCTGGATGGAAAAAGTCAAAAAAGACCTCAAAGGGGCAGACTTTGAACGCAAACTGGTTTGGAAAACCCTTGAAGGATTCAACCTGATGCCTTTTTACAGGATGGAAGACATTCAGGAAAAAGATTACCTCAACACACACCCGGGAGAATTTCCTTATCCCCGTGGCACAGAAGTCGAAAACGATTGGCTCATACGACAAGACATTGACGTTGATGATGTAAAAACAGCCAACAAAAAAGCGTTGGATGTGCTCAACAAAGGTGTGACAGCCATTGGGTTCAATGTGAAACAAAAACTGACTCCCAACGATATCGAAACCCTGCTCGACGGTATTGTCATTGAAGCCATACCGGTGTATTTTAACACAGACCACAACACGAATCATTTGGATATACTGGCTGAATATGTAACGAAGAAAGGCCTCGATAAACATAAAATCACAGGAGCAGAAGATTTTGATCCGCTAAGCGCACTGGTTTTGAATGGCTTTATGCGGTCAGGTAAACAAACATGGGATGTGGTGGAAAAAATCATGTCTGATGCGAAAGAAAAACTCCCGGCATATCGCCCCATTAGCATCAATGCCAAAAACTTCCAGAATGCCGGTTCCAACCTTACACAAGAACTGGCTTTTGGCTTATCAATGGCTGTCGAATATCTTGACAACTTAACAGAAGCCGGATTAAGCATTGATGATATTGCACCACGCTTTCAATTCAATTTTGCAACCGGTAGCAATTATTTCATGGAAATTGCAAAACTCAGGGCAGTCAGGCTGCTTTGGGCAAAAATTGTCAATACATACAAGCCTGAACATCCTGAAACAGGAAAAATGCACATACACGCAGAAACCGCCACATGGAACATGACCGTGTATGACCCTTATGTAAACATATTACGTGCTACCACGGAAACCATGTCTGCTGCGCTGGGCGGTGCAAAAAGCATCAATGTGCAGCCTGCCAACATCGCTTATGAAGAGCCAACCGAATTTTCAGAACGCATGGCAAGAAACATACAACTTATCCTGCAGGAAGAAGCGCATTTTAATAAAGTCCAGGATCCCGCCGCAGGCTCGTATTACGTTGAAAACTTAACTGATAACATAGCTGAGAAAAGCTGGGAATTGTTCCTTGACATTGAAAATTCAGGTGGTTTTATACAGGCATTTAACGACAATATCATTCAGGATATAATTGATGACACCATTGCCACACGAAAAAAGAAATTATCAATGCGAAAAGAAGTACTTGTCGGTACATCACAATATCCAAACAAGGACGACAGGATTGACGAAAACATCAACCTCAACCACTTGTTTGATTCTCAGAAAAAAAATGCCGGCAATGGGCGCCCCCTGAGGTTATTCCGCATTGCAGAAGAATTTGAAGCGTTGCGGATAAAAACAGAAAAGAGCAAAACCATCCCCAGGGTATTTATGCTGTCCATTGGCAACCCGGCAATGAGAAGTGCCAGGGCACAATTTGCATCCGGATTTTTTGCTGTGGCCGGCTTTAATATCATCAACAATATCGGCTTTGATACCGTTGAAGAAGGTTATAAAGAAGCGGAAAAAGCCGGTGCCAACATCATTGTGTTGTGCAGTTCAGATGATGAATATGTACAATTTGGCAAAACACTGACCGACATAAACAAAGACAAAGCCATACTCGTTGTTGCAGGAAATCCGGAATGTAAACCGGACTTGGAAAAAGCAGGTATAAAACATTTTATTCATGTCAAATCAGATGTCCTGTCAACATTAGAGGATTTTCAAACAATTTTGGGAATATAACTCTTGTAACTATTCAGGTGCATGCATTTTTTACCGCCTGTTACCGCAGAGACACTGAGACGCAAAGAAATGGAAACAAAGATGAATTGGCCTCATAGACAGTTAATAACGGTTGTTTTGAACCATATAAGGATTATAAGGTCTTATATGGTTTGATTATTTTAGGTTAAATACGGTTGCGATAAATCTTATTTCATAGAACACCGATTTCTCATAAGTAACCGATTTTAACCATTATTAACCGTTATTAACTGATTCGGCACTATCAAATAATGATGTTAACAGATCAATACATAAATTTTATAACTTTGCGTCTTTCCGTCTTTGCGGGGAATGTTTACTTTTGTTGATATAAGTTTATTATTTATGTTCAAACTATCTAATTACTAAAATCTTAAATTATGAAACCTGATTTCACATCCATAAATATCAAAAGCAAACAATCAACAAACAATGATAAAGAATGGGAAAAATCCCACGGCATCACCAAAGACCAGGAAACGCCTGAGAAAATCAAGGTAAAACCTGTATATACCAGGCAAGACCTTGAGAGCATCAATCACCTCAATTACGCTGCCGGGATTCCACCCTATTTAAGGGGGCCTTATTCAGCCATGTATGCAGTACGCCCATGGACCATCAGGCAATATGCCGGTTTTTCCACAGCCGAAGAATCAAACGCATTTTACAGGCGCAACCTGGCAGCCGGACAAAAAGGCCTTTCCGTGGCTTTTGACCTGGCAACGCACCGCGGGTATGATTCAGATCACGAACGCGTAACCGGTGATGTTGGAAAAGCAGGTGTTGCGATTGATTCTGTTGAAGACATGAAAATTCTCTTTGATCAGATTCCACTCAATAAAATGTCTGTGTCTATGACAATGAACGGTGCTGTATTGCCAATCATGGCATTTTACATTGTTGCAGGCTTGGAACAGGGAGCCAAACCTGAAGAAATGGCCGGTACCATTCAAAATGATATCCTCAAAGAATTCATGGTGAGGAATACATACATTTACCCGCCTGAATTTTCCATGCGTATCATTTCGGATATTTTTGAATATACATCCCAAAAGATGCCAAAATTCAATTCCATATCCATATCGGGATATCACATGCAGGAAGCCGGTGCCACTAACGACATTGAGCTTGCCTACACACTGGCAGATGGCCTTGAATACATTCGCACCGGAATCAATGCCGGACTGGATATTGATGCTTTTGCCCCCAGGCTTTCATTTTTCTGGGCCATCGGCAAAAATCATTTCATGGAAATCGCCAAAATGCGTGCTGCCCGTATGCTGTGGGCTAAAATTGTAAAACAATTCAATCCCCAAAACCCCAAATCCATGGCCCTTAGAACGCATTGTCAGACATCCGGGTGGTCGTTGACAGAACAGGATCCGTTCAACAACATAGCGAGAACTTGTGTTGAAGCCATGGGAGCCGCACTGGGACACACTCAGTCGTTGCACACAAATGCACTGGATGAAGCCATTGCTTTACCCACGGATTTTTCTGCACGCATTGCCAGGAACACACAAATTTACCTGCAGGAAGAAACCCAGATCACACGCCAGGTGGATCCATGGGGAGGCTCTTATTATGTGGAAACACTGACCAAAGAAATTGCAGACCGTGCCTGGGAACACATTCAGGAAATTGAAAGCCTCGGAGGCATGACCAAAGCCATCGAAACCGGTATTCCAAAAATGCGTATTGAAGAAGCGGCTGCCAGGACACAGGCTAAAATAGATTCCGGTGTTCAAACCATCGTAGGGGTTAACAAGTACCGCCGCGAAAAAGAAGACCCCATTGACATCCTAAATGTGGATAATTCAGCCGTGCGGGAATCACAAATAAAACGTTTACAAAAACTGCGTGCCGAAAGAAATGAAGCAAAAGTACAAGCATCCCTCAACGCTATCACTGAAGCAGTGAAAAACAAAAATGGAAACCTGCTTGAACTTGCTATTGATGCAGCCAAAAACCGTGCTACCCTCGGGGAAATTTCTGACGCATGCGAAAAAATTGCAGGGAGGTACCAGGCCGTGATAAAATCTATCAATGGAATTTATTCATCTGAAAGCAAAAATGACAACAGTTTTGAAAAAGCCAGAAAACGTTGCCAGGAATTTGCTGAAAAAGAAGGACGTCAACCACGGATTATGGTTGCCAAAATGGGCCAGGATGGCCATGACCGGGGTGCCAAAGTGGTTTCTACCGGCTATGCCGACATCGGTTTTGATGTGGACATCGGCCCGCTATTTCAGACCCCGGCAGAAGCTGCCCGGCAAGCGGTGGAAAACGATGTACACATATTGGGCATCAGCTCCCTCGCTGCAGGCCACAAAACACTTGTCCCTGCCGTGATGGAAGAACTGAAAAAACTTGGTCGCGAAGACATCATGGTAATTGTGGGTGGTGTTATCCCACACCAGGATTATGATGAACTTTACGAACAAGGCGTGGCGGCTATTTTTGGACCAGGATCGTCCATCTCTGACGCGGCTATCCGCATACTTGAAATTTTGTGCAACTGACGAACGAAGCAAGTGCAGAGGCAAAGCTGCCATCCTGCGCCGCACTGAGCCTGCCGAAGTGAGCGAAGCCGAAGGGTTGCTTTGACTATGCCTTGCAAGGTGGAAGAAGACGAAGTCAAATGAGGGCAGAGCCAAACTTGTTTGCCTTACCTCAAGTCCGACTTCTGCCCCTGTACCTCCAACTTTGCACTGCCAAATTATACCAAGTTCAGAACAAGTGACTTAGACAGATTTAGGATGAACCCGGAAAATAAGGATAACTTACCCATAACGACTGGACTATG
>JAYENB010000065.1:0-9096 GCA_034721855.1 Bacteroidota bacterium | reverse complement strand
CCGACTTCTGCCCCTGTACCTCCAACTTTGCACTGCCAAATTATACCAAGTTCAGAACAAGTGACTTAGACAGATTTAGGATGAACCCGGAAAATAAGGATAACTTACCCATAACGACTGGACTATGCGTAGTTTGGGATTTTGAAACGATTAATTTTCAGTTTACCACAAATTTTATTTAATGCTAAAAGCTTCAATATTAGCATATTGCCCAAATTACGTATATTAGGTGCTTTACTTTATCTTTTCTATTAATCTTTCCACAATATCATAAGTATCTCCCGGAGTATATTTTTGTCCAAGTTTCGGAGACCAATATTTTCCGTGTGCTAACCAATTTCGATAATTTAATACACCTATAAAGTCACTAAACACACTTTGAGGAGTTTTTTCATTTTTCCAGTTATCAATAATATCTTCTTCTAATGAAATTTTATTCTTTTTCTTATTTTTCTTTTATTTGTATCAAATCTTGATTTACAGATTTTTTTAACCATTTTTTTATATCGGCATAAAGATTTGTGATTGAGTTTAGCCAAGCATCTTTCCTTTTATTCCAATCATCTTTACTTACAGATTTGCTATCTGTTTTTTTCTTGAAAAATTCTTCAAAAGTGTCAATATTTTCCATTATTTTTCTTTTTCAAAATTAATAATCATTTTGCTAATTTAAGTAATGTTTTTCATGAAATCAATTTTTAGTTAATAAATCTTCTCCATAAAATTATCAGATAATTTTGTTAATTTTATGTTAATCATTTTGTAGTTAGTTAATATTAACTATCTTTGCAGAAGAATATTTTGTATTTCATTATCAAGATAGAAAACAGGGCCTTTTAAGAAGGTTAATATTAAACATAAGAAGCATGCTAACTGAACGGCAAGAAGAAATAATCGAAACAGCGCTTGAGCTGATTGATGCAGAAGGGATACAAGGTTTAACGATTAAAAACCTGTCCAAACGAATTGGCATTTCTGAACCTGCCATTTACAGGCATTTTGATAGTAAAATACACATCATCACCACGGTGTTGGAAATGCTTAAAAAGAACAGCGAAAGCATTTTTAATCTAAAAATATCTGAAAATGAAAATTCGGTGGAAGAGATATCAGAATTGTTTAAAAGTCATTTTACATTGTTTATCAATAAGCCTGTGTTGGCTTCCGTCATCTTCTCTGAAGAACTTTTTAAAAATGAAACCGTGTTGAAAGAAAAAGTGAATGAGGTGATTACGCATAACAATGAGATATTGGTTTCCATTATAAAGGCAGGACAGGAAAGAAATGAAATCAGGCAGGATATAGAAGCCGGTGATCTATCCATCTTGATTATGGGGACATTACGGCTATATGTAAAGAAATGGCAACTTTCAGGATTATCCTTTAATCTTAAACAGAAAGGGGACAGAATCATTGAAATGATCAAAACATTAATCGAAAAAAAATAGAATCTATGATAATTACAGATATATCAAAACAAGAAATTGTAGAGACTGCACACAAAGTGGATGTCAGAAAATTGTATGATAAAGAGAGTGCTCAGGTAATGTACATCACACTTAAAGCAGGAGAAGCATTGAAACCTCACATAACCCCTGTGGATGTTTTCTTTTATGTACTTGAGGGCACTGTTGATATCAGGGTAGATAATGAAACGGTACCTGTTGAGAAAGATAAACTGGTGGAAAGTTCGAAAGACATTGTTCACAATTTATCCAATAACAGCAATTCAGATGCACGGATAATGGTTGTCAAAGCACCAAAGCCAACAAGTAAAACCAGATTATTGTAACTATGTCAAAAAACAACAATATCGCCAACAAAAGACTGGAAGACCTGCTTGCTTTTTCCTTGGGCATTATGCATGGTGAAGATGGTAATAAACTTATCGAAAAACACAAAGATGCCATCGATAACATCACACCTCAGGATATGCTTAACCTTGAGAACAAGCAAATGCAGATGGGGATCTCCCCTGCTGACATAAAAAAAGACGTTGAGAAAGTCATCAATGTATTTTTTAAAAGCCTAGAAAAATACCAATGGGATAAACCAAAAGAAGGTAGCTTTTTATATTATCTGATGCTTGAAAATGAGGCATATACCTTTAAGCTGAATCAAATAAAAAAAATACTAAAATCGTATAAAGGTCGTGAAAAAGAAGAATTCAAGCAGCTAAAACATGATCTGCTGCCAAAATTCCAGGAATTGAAACCTTTTGATAACCATTATATCAAAAAAGAAAACATCTTATTTCCGTATTTAGAAAAGATATGGAACTCCTATCGCCCATTATCTGTGATGTGGTCATTGCATGATGATATCAGAAAATCATTAAAGCAATTGATTGCTATGCTGGAGGATGAAAACTCAGATTGGGATAAATTTAATAAACGGTTGGGTAAATTTTTCTCTTTGTCATTCAGGATGATTCAAAAGGAAAACATGATTGTCTTTCCGGTTGCCACTGAAACTGTAGATAATGAAATATGGGGGGAAATGCATGAACAGAGTTTTGAGTATCCCTTCCCTTTCATTGAAGCGCCCAAAAAACCAAAAAAGGATAAATCAAGTAGTAAGGTACAGATAAAGCCGATAGAAAAAGCCGGACAAATCATAAGCGAAACCGGTGCGATGAGTGTCGATCAGGCATTGATGGTATTTAATCACCTGCCGGTTGATATTACCGTGGTTGATGAAAATGACAAAGTCCTGTTTTTTAACCGGCCTGATGAAAGATTTTTCCCAAGATCACCTGCCATAATCGGGCGTTCTGTCCAAAACTGCCACCCACCGGAAAGCGTTCATGTAGTTGAAAAAATCATTGAGGCTTTCAAAAAGGGAGAGAAAGATAAAGCCGAATTCTGGATTCAGATGCAAGGAAAATTTATCCTGATCAAGTATTTCGCTTTACGCAACGATGATGGGGAATACAAAGGTGTGCTTGAAGTAGGACAGGAAATTACAGACATCAAAAAACTGGAAGGTGAAAGACGCCTGCTGGACTGGGAATAAGATATAATATTTTAAAGAAATTAAGATATAAATATTTTTTAATAAAAGTTAGTTTAAGTTAACTACGATTTAAAGGAATATAATTTATGAAACACGCAAGTTTTTTATTAAAAGTTTTGGTGATCTCCTTGTTTGCGATTTTAGCATCAGGGCAAACAAGCAAAGCATGTGAAATTGACTTTGAAATCCTCAAAGGAGAAAAAGAAGTGTACGATGCTGGTGATATCATCATCATAAAGGTGAAGGTGACACTTACACACCGTTCTTGTCCTGTGCCAATAAAGCAAACCAAATTCACCATGGAGGGCATGGAGGTTGAAGGGGCCACCAGTTGGGAACAGAAATCTCAGATGGTATGGGAACGTAAGCTCAAAATCAAAATTACCAGCAATGAATCCGGTGAGGTGGGTATAAATGCCATACGCACCTGTGACAAGGATGGTGGTTACGGTAGCCTCCGCTTAGAAGCAAAAGCAGACTAACCCTGAAAGCTCTATTAAACAACATGATTTTATTGATGTTTTTATTTTTGATGATGAAAAATTGAGAAAATAATTATACCGATTGTGATTAATAAAATGGTATTATAAGTGTTTAGGTTTAATAAATTTAAAATATTGAATATCGAATGAAAAATGATAAAGTTAAATATGATTTACAAGATCGATTAATAGATTTCGGAATAAATATTATTCTTCTTGTTGAATCTCTTCCTAATACCAAATCTGCAAATCACATTGGCGGGCAAGTTCTTCGGTCAGGTACATCTCCTGCATTCAATTATGGAGAAGCACAAAGCGCTGAATCAAGACGTGACTTCATTCATAAAATGAAGATCTGTTTGAAAGAATTACGGGAAACGCAGGTTGGTCTTAAAATGATTCATCGTTTAAAAATTGCGAAAACCCAACAAGAAGTAGAATATTTGCTTAGGGAATGTGGCGAATTAATTTCAATTTTTGTAAAATCAATTAAGACAACACAACAAAACATTACGGTTACAAAGCAAAAATAACTTTGACATTTTTTATCCGTCTTCGCCGGACAAGTTATAGCATTTGATATTTATCATTTAATTATATTGACTCTATTAAAATAAAATACATGGAAAGCTCAGAATTGCAAACAAAATGTAATGAACTCATTTTCACATATTTAAGAAAAACAAGTATTTCTAACACCATTTTATTTAAATAGAGCCACCCTGAAAATCTAAAGTGTATGAAGATATTGAAATTTTTTACAAGCAGCTTGATGATAATATTCCTGATGTCTTCGGTATCCGGGACAACACTTATATCCAGCGGAATGCTTGCCTATACCGTTGCCGTTGCACAGGAAGACTCCTTAAGCGACAGCTCTGATGATTATTTTTCAGAGGATGAGTTTTCTGATAGTGAGTTCTCTGACGATGAATTTTCTGATAGTGAATTTTCTGACGATTTCTCTAACGATGAATTCTCAGAAGGTGAATTTGTATCAGCGGATGAAGCCAAAACTCTGGGAGATGAAGAGCAAACCAGTTACACACGACTGTATTATTCCATCGCCATCCTTGCATTAACCATACTGGCAGCGGTGTTTATGAAATTTAAAAAAACACGAAAACTCCGATTACTGGTACTTCTGATTGCCTTGGTAATCTTCGGTTTCTACCGAGGCGGTCCTGGTGTGATCTCCAGTTTTCAGAATACCTATCTGACAGCTATTGGTGTGGAAGTTAATTGGCAGGCACTGGTATTATTCCTTGGACTCATTCCCATCACCTATTTTGCCGGCAGGGTTTTCTGCGGATGGGTCTGTTATTTGGGGGCGATTCAGGAATTTTTATACAGTAAAAAATTCCACATTTTTCAATCAGCAAAAGCACAGAAGGTTATGCGCATAATTCGTGGTGTGGCTCTGACAGCCATGCTGATACAGCTGACATTTACCCACATCATCTTGTGGAACAAAGTGGGGCCGTTTAAAGTAGCTGTCAACCTATTTTCACCCAATATGGCGGGATATATTCTGCTGGGCATTGTGCTAATAAGCTCAGTATTCATGTACCGTCCCTTTTGCAAAACATTATGCCCAGTGGGATTGTTGCTGGGCCTTATTGCAAAAATCCCCGGAGCATCTGTGCTTGGAGTTGATAACAGTTGCGCCGGTTGCAAAACATGCAATGATTCCTGCGATATCAATGCCATCACACGAAAAAACAAAACAAGCAAAATGGATAATCAGGAATGCATTCGTTGCGGCGACTGCATTAGCGATTGTAAAAAAGGTAGTATCTCATTTTATCACAAAAACAAAATTCACTATGACAAAATTACTCTCAAATCTGATACGCGCTCTCATTCTTAGTATCATTTTACTGACAGCTTACCAATCAAATGCGCAGATGCATTGCAGAAGTATTCTTGGTGGACACTTAAGTCCTTTCCACAAAGATGTACCACTTCTTTGGGCCGTAGAAGGTACCATGGCACCAGGTGTTATGGCACTTGCAGGCAGCGAAGAGCCCGCAAAACTCAATGGAGGAATGCTCATAGGAGCTTTGAATTACAGTTTCCTGGATTACCATAGCCTGTATGTTGAAGGTGGTTTTAAAAACTGGGAGAATTCAGAACTGTCACAGGATGTTAAAAAAAGCCGGCACGTGGGGGCAAGACAAATTTTTTATCAATATGACAAGCCTGATTTCACCCTTACGCTTGGCCTGCAGGAAATGAAACTTGCCAATTACTACCTGATTGATGAGCGGGTAATCGGCGCACGTGTGGAACAAAATTTCAATGCATGGACAGTAAATGCCATGACAGGTACAGTGAACAGTAATTTTGCCCGCATGGGTAAATTCTGTTCCAACCGCCATCTGTATAATCTGATTGATGAGGGATATACCGAAAATATCGGGGACAAACTGGGCGAAACCAATATGGCCGGAGTTGTCCTCAACTGGGACCCTGCCTTTGAAAAGCCTTCAGAATCAGAAGATGAATTTAATGAATTTGATGAATTTTCATCTTTTGATGATGAAGAGGACAAGCTGTCAGCAGGTCTTTCCAACATCGGAGTATTGTATTATAATGAATTTGGCAAAATCATCCCGGATGTAAAACACTATTTTGGCAGCATACAGGATTGGGACCTGCCATGGAATTTTAAAGCACAAACCGGACTTGTCGGACAGGCAATGCCATCCAACAATGCATTGGTATATCATGCCAGATTGGGACGTAACATTAACTGGAAAAAGGGAGCCATGACGGCAATTGAAGCCGGATACATCGGACTGTTTGAAATAGATGATGATGCTGTATTTCAACCTTTGTTCAGCAATTTATTTTTGGGTGAGATTATGCGTCTTGATGCTGCCGATTTCCCGTTATGGACAGGCGAAATCAAGCATCGTTTTCCCGGAAAAATTGCATTGCACACCGCTGTAAAGGCTGTTGGCCAAACATCAGGCAATAATACCAATGAAATTGACATAGAAGTAGGCGCAAAATTATTTAACCATTCAAAAATTACCGCTATCCTCAGTCGCGTTCAAACAGATGCCCTTCCGGATGATGTGTTTATGGCACGCCTGGAAGTAAGGGTGGCATTTTGATTTTGTTTTGCAAACTCGTTGGTAAAAATTACCTTTAAGATAGATTATTTTTTAGCTTTTTCTATCAAAGTTTGCTCTATTTTCAGTGTCAATTTAGCATTCATATCCAGTCTTTTTTAAAATCAATTTATTTCTTACTTTCACTATGGTTTCACTATAACCTGATGATTGCTGACGCTACCTTCACTATCCGTAATCCTGAGCAGGTACAATCCATTCATACCCTCAACAGGCATTTCGAACTGCTTACATTCAGGATTCCATGAATTAACAAGCCTGCCGTCAACTGTAAACACGTTAATTTTCTGGATATTATTATCCGCTTCAATGTAAAGCATGAAATCAACCGGATTCGGATAAAGTGAAATCCCATTTGCCACCTGACTTTCCAATATGGTGATGGTTTCTACCGCTGCACTAATAGTATTGGAACAACCATTGTTTCCGCTCACAGCAACGGAATATACCCCGGCACACAATCCATCAATTGTTTCAGTGGTACTTTCATCGTTCCACAACACGTCATAAGGAGCATCGTTACCGGTAATAACAACTGTCATTTCACCGTCGCAACTGCCGGTGCTGGTTTCGTTGGTTACATCAATATCCAATTCAGGACGTTCCAGCACGGTAATATAATCGGTAATGCTTTCGGTGTCTGTTCCGGATGTAGCATGTTCAACAGTGAGTTCTATGGTATAGCTGCCTGCTTCGTCAAACAGGTGCAAGGGGTTTTGTTCTGCCGATGATGTTCCATCACCAAAATCCCAGCTCCAACTCATTAAATCCTCGGGATGCAAGGAGGTAAACTGCACAGACAATGGTTCACAACCTTCTGTGATGTCTGCTTCAAATTCTGCAGGTGGAGGTGGTGGCCCTTGTTCTACAGTGCCGCAATCTGAAACGGTACAACCATGAGCATCGGTAACCGTTACACAGAAAGTTCCTGCCCAGAGGTTTTCTTCCGTTTGTGTATGCGGTGCCGGCAAATTCCATGTGTATGAATAACCCGGGGCTCCACCGGCAACATCAGCATAAGCTTCACCGTCACAAGCACCTTCAACAGTTTCGTCAGTTGTAACCACAGTTACTGAAAGCGCCGGCGGTTCTTCAACAGTATAAACACCATTGCCCTGGCATCCATACGCATCCGTAACAGTGAGGTAATAAGTACCACCTGTCAGGCCGGCAATGCTTTCGGTATTTCCTGTCATTTCCCCTGCTGCATTTTCCCACAGGTACGCATAATCAGGGCTACCATCGGCAATATCGGCAGTGAGCATCCCATCGGCATCACCATAGCAATCCAGGGTATAACTGCCATCGTTCACAATCACATTTTCATGCACATGGATGTAATCTGTATAAACTGCATTATCCGAACCGATGGCATTGGTTGCCGTCAGTTCCACCGTATAAGCTCCGGGAGTAACATACGTATGTTGTGGATGATGATTGGATGAGTTAACCCCATCACCAAAATCCCAGCTCCAGCTTGTGGGACCGTTGGAACTTAAATCCGTAAACTGCACAGTGAGTGAGCCACAGCCTTCGGTAACATCCGCTTCAAAATCTGCATCCGGGGGCTGAGGGCCATCGGCTACATATCCGCAATCGCTGGCTGTACAGCCATGACTATCCACAACGGTAACACAGATATCTCCGTCGCAAAGACCAGTAATGGTTGATGATCCTGACATTCCATTGGACCATGAATAATCAACAATTGGAGTTGTTCCACCGCTGACAATAGCATTGGCTATACCATCACAAACACCAACGGCAGAAGTATTGGTAGTTGTCACGTTTACTTCCAACAAATCCGGTTCAGTAACGGTATAGGTACCATTGTCTGAGCATCCTGCCGCATCGGTAACAGTGAGGTAATACGTTCCGGCAGATAAACCGGTAATCGTTTCGGTGTTGCCTTCATATACACCGGTAGCATTTTCCCAGTGATAATTGTAGGTACCTTCACCACCACTTACATTGGCGGTAAGGCTGCCGTCGCTATCACCATAGCAACTGACATAACCGCTCCCGTCGGTAACCACAAGGTTATCATAAACCGTAATGTACCCGGTGATGGAGTATGTGTCAGAGCCATAGCTGTTCGTAGCTATCAGTTCAACGGTATAAGTACCCGGGCTGCTGTAGGTGTGTAACGGGTTTTCTTCAGTGGAGGTATCACCATCACCAAAATCCCAGCTCCAGCTTGTGGGATCATGCGCACTTAAATCAGAAAACTGCACGCTTAGGGAGCCACAGCCTTGGGTGACATCCGCTTCAAAATCTGCATCCGGTGGCTGGGGCCCTTCACCAACTACTCCCTGTGCAAATGCATCACAACCGTTCATATCCATAACTGTCAAATCATAAGACCCCGGGCACAAATCAGTTATATTTTGAGTGATTTCACCTCCTGGCATCCAATTATAAATATATTCTGGCGTTCCACCCGTCACATTGGCGGTAGC
>JAYENB010000064.1:0-4449 GCA_034721855.1 Bacteroidota bacterium | reverse complement strand
TGATAACTCAAAGATATAAATATTTATAATTATTTTATCAATTTTTTATCATCAAAAATAAAAATATCAATAACTTTGATTAAAATATTTTGCAAATTAACAAAATATTTGAAACAACAATGTTTTTTAATAGAGCCACCGATGTTAACCGCCTATGTGTCCAAATTATTCAATTTCTTAGCGTCTCAGCGTCTTTGCGGTGAAAATCATATGCGTCTGAATAGTTAATGTTTTTAATTTTAGCACTGAGTAGTTACAAAACTCATTTAATAATAACACCCTCCCCATTTTAAAATTCGTACAAATACGGTCAATGCTTCACAATATAGGTTAATTAATCATCAAATATAGTAATATTAACGATTAACATAAAGCGGTGTGCCAAAAAATGTAAAAGATAAGGGGACAGGAGCTTTGTTAAATGTGTAGATGTTGGAGATTTATACTACAGGGACCCTTCTGCGGCAGGGCGGAGGCCGGCAGCCCGTGTGCTGCGAAGCAGATGTGCTGTGCTGTGGACAGAGCGACGGGAGAAGCTCCTGTCCACAGCATGACAGCACAGGCTGAGCAGTGCACGGCTACAGGCCGCAGACCGACCCCCGAATTTTTCTTTCGGGGGTGCCGCCCAAAAACTAAAAAACCTTAGTGCTTGTTAATAAAGTAATCTATTGTTTTCTTGTAATTATCTTGAGCAGAAAGGCAAGTATCAATCAAGTAAGCATTCACTTTAGGATATTCTGCTAAACCTCTATAATAGAAAAATTTGTGGTCATCCTCAATGATAAATGGAATAATATTGTTAGATAAGCACTCCTTAAAAATAATTAATCTGCCTACACGACCATTTCCGTCTTGAAAAGGATGTATCTGCTCGAACTTAAAATGAAAATCAATAATATCGTTTACTGTAATTTCTTTCTTATTTAGATACGTTTCAATCAGATTTTTCATGTCTGATGGCACATTGAATGGTGAGGAAGTTTCTATTCCTCCAACAATATTTGGTTTTAGCTTATAATCTCCTACACGGAACCATGATTTTTTTGAGTGAGAAGTATTGATTTTTAATAAATAATGGAATTTCTTTATATGTTCTTCTGATAACGGTTCATCAGCAATGTCCAACATATAGTCAAAACAAGAAAAGTGATTAACTGTTTCAACAATATCATCTACATTTGCAGTTGTTTCTCCGTTATTAATAAATAATGTATTTGTTTCATAAATATATCTCGTTTGTTCTTCAGAGAGTTTACTGCCCTCAATGCGATTTGAATTATAAGCAAGTTTTATTTGGGTTTGATGATATATACCTCCCTTTAAACCACTTGATTTTTCATCTCGTAAAATCGTTAAAAGATTCATATTCTTCTTTTATTAATGAGTCCGGTGTAAAAACCATTCCTTCATTTAAAGTGTAATAATAAGAAAAAATAATGGGTATTTTGCTGAATTTTTTGAAAAATAAAGGAAAAAAAGATGACAATTGGCATTTAAGGTTTTATATATTCTTATTTATCCTTACCTCCTTGTTTTAGAATGTTCCCTGCATTGTTTTGCAAAAGTATCCGCATTTGCCCTATGGCAATCTGGTTCAGCTTTTTAAGACGTTCGTGCTGGGGGATGCCTTCGCCAATAAAAACGGCATTGAGATTTTCGAGGTTTGCCAGGCAAACCAATTGCGATACGTTTGCATAGTCGCGGATATTTCCTTTTTCATCGGGGGTCTCGTCAGGCCACTGTTTGGCGGTTTTGCCGAAAAGTGCCATGTTGAGCACATCGGCTTCGTTGGCATACACATAATTTATTTGCTGTGATGTAAGATACTCCGGAAGCAGATTTTCCTTTATGGCATCAGTGTGTATGCGGTAATTTATTTTTGTGAGCTTTCGTTTAATATTCCAATCTAGTTCTTTTGCCTGCTGGCTTTTGAGGTATTGAAACTCTTTAATCAGGTAGAATTTAAATTCAACCGAAACCCATGAGGCAAACTCCAAGGCTATATCAACATGGGCAAAAGTGCCACCATGACGTCCAGATTTAGACTGCAAACCAATGGCATTGGTGGTTTCTATCCATTTTTGAGGCGAAAGCACAAAATGATTGTACCCCGCTTCATTTCTAAACTGGTCGAATTCGACCAGTTTAAAATCGGGATTGTGCAATTTTTCCCAAAGTCCAAGTAGTTCAATGGTATTTTTGCTGCGTAACCAGTTTTTTATGATGTCGGCAGGGGCATTGGGGTTTTTAAACTTAGCAACATCGGTAATGCAGATATAATCTTCCTGTTTGGTTTGAAGAAATGAAATCTCAACCCCCTTTACTGATATTTTATTGCTATTACTTTTCATCGTTCAGTTCTGTTTTGGCCAGATTCTCTGCAATCACCACATTTAATTGTTCTTCTTCTTTCAACTGCTCTTCAAATTAATCATCAAATATAGTAAAATTAATGGCTAACATAAAGCGGTGTGGCAAAATCAAATATCGAATAATTCAATTTATTTTGTATTTTTGAAGGCAAGCCAAATTGAAATGCAGATATTGAAAGTAAAAAAAGGGTTAAAACGATTTTTCTGGAGCACATTTCTTGTGGTTGGGATTTTATCTGCATCATATTCAACGGTTACTACTCAAACGGAATATTCTGGTTATGATTCTGCACAAAATTATTTAAACCGATTAATGCCAGACGCCGCCTTGGAATTATTGTTAGGTATTGCCGATACAATTGATATGTCTTCGGATATTGGGATTAAAACACGAATTGCGATGGCAGAGGCATATCGGTCAAAGCGGGAATATGAAAAAGGCTTTGCTAATTTATATGAAGTACTGAGTGAGAAATCTATTTCTGATTAGAATAAGGCACATGCATATAATCGATTAGCAGCTTTGTACAATGAGTCAAAACCAAAGGCGGAAAATCATTTTGATTCCGTAATCAAGTATTCTCAAAAATGTGTTGAAATTGCGGAGGCAAAGGCTTTTTTTGATTTGCTGGCAAGTTCAAAGAATGAAATTGGTTTTGTTTTTAATGAAAAAGGAAAGTACGAATTAGCTGAGGAATATCTGGTTTCCTCAAGAGAATTGTATTTGAAAATATCTCATAATCAACATGCTGTTGGAGTGGCTGTTAATTTAGCAGGAAATTACCTGGAACGTGAAATGTACGACAAAGCGAATGCAACTATTGATTCTGCCTTTAACTATGTTCCAAAAGAAGGAAATGAAAACTTATGGATGCGTTTATATTTACAAAAAGCAAAAATTAATGAATATAGTGGAAATTGGGAAGCAGCATATTACGCACTTTCTTATGGTAGAATTACACAAAAAATGTATTATAACAATAAGCTTGATGAGACTGTCTCTGAAATGATTGCAAAATACGAACTGGACAAACAACAATTAAAATTAAAAGAAGAAGAGCGACGGTCAAAAGCAAGGTTACGTGATATTTTTATGTTATCTGTTATATTAATTATCACTATTATTCTTTTTGCAATTTCGTATCGGAGCTCTGCGTTGAAACTTAAAAACAAATCGCAAAAAGAAGCATTGCAAAATTTGGAGAAACAACGATTAGAAGACCATTTAGCATTTCAACAAAAGGAGCTTTCTGGGGCAATTGCAAATGCCGTTGCTTATAATCAAGTTATGAATAGCGTTAAAAGTGCGGTGCTAAAAAATGAAAATAAAGCGGCCTTGCAAATAATAAATACCAATATTGATACTCAAAAAAATTGGCAGGAGTTTTTAATGGATTTTAATCAGATTCATCCGGATTTTTTTTCAAAATTGCGGGATACCCATCCGGATTTAACAGAAACTGAGCAGAAATTGTCTGCCATGCTTTTAATGGGACTAAAATCAAAAGAAATAGCAGGAGTGTTGAATATTGCACTGAGTTCTGTAAATAAGGCAAGAAATAGGTTGCGAAAAAAAATAGCACTGGATTCAGACAGGGATTTTGTGAATTATTTCAAACAGTTTAACTAATCAGTGTCAACAAAAGTAGCTCCTCACCGCAAAGTCATGATAGCACGAAAGCACGATTGCATGATAGCACGATTGCATACTTTCATGCTGTCGTTACATCGTCCCATCGCCCTATCGTGCCTTCTCGCTATCGTCATTTCTTAGCGTCTCAGCGTCTTTGCGGTGAAAATTGTGTGCATCTGTTTTTTAATTTTAGCACTGAGTAGTTACCAAACAGTTTGCCTCGTAATGTCATACCAATTGTCATACTGATTTATTTACATGCCATCTTAATTTAGGGTATTTTTACAACATTTTTACAACATAATTAACTAAATCATCATTATTATGAAATTAAATCGTCTCCTTATTTTATTTGCTGTTATCAGCATGTTTACAAGCAATGTGTTGGCACAATATTGTATTTCTGAGAATTTTGTGAGAACGGCATGGTCGTACATTCCATAT
>JAYENB010000063.1:0-22253 GCA_034721855.1 Bacteroidota bacterium | reverse complement strand
TAATTCCGGAACAGCAACTGCAATCATTCTAATAATTAGTTTTATTGGTCATTTTTTAGATTAATTAGAGCAATTAGAAATTAGGTCAATTAACAGTTATTTAATTTTAAAATGTGAACAGTTACATTTAAACCTCTTGATGATGAAAATGGAGCCATATTCTACTTCAAAGCACAGTGTTTAAAATGCTGATTGTTTTTGTAAAATATAGTGTTTTGTTTTTAATTTTATTAGCCATGTTTTTATTTTGAATCCACAATGCAGAAATGGTTTTCTAAACAGATACATGGTGGAGTTGATTATTTGTAACTACTCAGCCGTTATTTAACCTGTTTTGCCATAGATTGCACAGGTTAATTTTATACAATTTTGAATCCCACAAAGACACCAAGTGCACAAAGAAAATCAATACTTTGTGAACTTGGTAGCTTTGTGGGAGAATATCGCTTTTTATCCTTTTACATGTATAATTTTCAGGATCAGGTTCTTCAACTATCAGTATAATTTTTAAATTAATCTGTGCGAATCTGTGAAATCTTGTGCAAATTTTGTGCAAACGAGGGCAGAGCTCAAGCTTGCTTGTGCTATGCCGAGTGCAGCCAAAATTATGAAAATCTGTGGCATATACGTGTTTATTAATAAATTAAAAGCTGCTGAGTAGTAACGATTATTTTAATCCTTGTAATTAAGAAAAAATTAACCTCTGCTGCTCAACAAAAATGCATAAAATCTGTTAACTCTTATATAACTCTTTATAAATTTACAGTTAGCTTTGGGAAAATTTGATTTATTTTAGATTTTGTTGTGTTCTATGTGCTTTCTATGTCCTATGTTACCTATGTGGTTCAGTAGTCCGGGCAGATTACTAACCTTATTTGAACCACATAGAAAGATAGGACACATAGAATTTCACATAGGATTTTTTTATTTCTCTTTACTCTCCTTTTGTTTTGCGTCTCTGTTTCACTCCGCCGGACAGGTCTTTGGGATTTTGAACTTCATAAGTACTATATTTGCAAAGATAAACTTAAGTTATCTTTTTTTGAAGTTCCCCTATTTTCCCAGGGGCGAGTACTGATTATAAACTAAAAAATGAAAACATTATGATGAAAAAATCAATTATTGACGCACTAAACGTACAAATCCAAAAAGAAGGATATTCGGCTAACCTGTATCTAGCGATGGCTTCATGGGCTGAAACTGAAGGCTATGATGGCATCACACAATGGCTCTATGCCCAGGCAGATGAGGAAAAAATGCACATGCTTAAAATCATCGGCTTTGTGAATGAACGTGGTGGCATGGCCATTATCCCTGCCTTTGAACAACCGCCCGCCGAGTGGAAATCCATCCGGGAAATGTTTGACCAGGTACTTGAACATGAACAATACATTACTGAAAGCATACATTCTATTATCCCAATCATTGAAAAAGAAAACGATTACGCTGTACTGCGCTGGATTCAGTGGTTCGTGGATGAACAAATCGAAGAAGAATCTTCTGTACAGGCCATCATTGACAAGCTTGACATGCTCGGAAACAAAAACCTCTATGTATTTGACCGAGATATCATGGGCATGCGTGCCGAAAGTGGCGAAGAAGCGTAAACAATTCATTAAACCCAAGATATACCACTCTTGTCTTTTAGCGAAACCAAATTGAGAGGAACCGTATGCGGGAAATCTGTTCGTACGGGTCTGTGGGGGAGCGGTAAGGTAACGAGCCGCTCTACCCGGACACTATTTATGATGTAAAACCCTGGTAACTGTTTTGATCAGAATCTTGATATCGGTAATCAGATTTTTTTCTTGTATGTATTTTCGATTCAATGCGAGTTTATCAGGCATGATTTCATTGATGTAAGTGTTTTCCGGATCCGTGGAGGAAGCAAGTAAATCATTTTCATTTGCATATTCTATGGAAGCATAATCCGTGATTCCGGGTTTGACCTGCAACACTTTGCGTTGCTCATCGCTGTACATGCTAACGTATTTTGGGACTTCAGGCCGGGGGCCAACCACGCTCATGTTCCCAATCAATACGTTAATGAGCTGAGGCAATTCGTCAAGTTTGTATTTTCTGATGAAGCGGCCTGTTTTTGTGATGCGTCTGTCGTTGCTCCCAACAGTCAGTTGTCCCTTTTTATCACTTCCGGTACGCATGCTCCGGAATTTATAAATTGAGAACAATTTTCCGTTTTTTCCTACCCGTTGTTGTTTGAAAAATATGCCGCCGTGGCTGTCCAAACAAATGGCAATCCCGAGCATAATAAATACCGGACTGCATATGATCAGGCCAATAAAGGAAAAGATAATATCAAACAAACGTTTCACCATTATAACAAACGCTTCACCATTATTTTACTGTTTTGTTTACGGCCAATTTAACTGATTCAATCACAGTTTGCTCATTTTCATCACTTAAATCATAATATACAGGCAATGATATTTCATGTTCGTAATGTTTGAATGCAACGGGATAATCATGCATGTTATAACCGGCATTTTTGTAATATGTGAGCATAGGAATGGGTTGATAATGCACATTGACAGACACTTCACTTTTAAAAATTTCTTCAATGATAGCATTACGTGTGGCTTCGTTAATGTTTTTGATTCTCAGTTGATATAAATGAAATGAACTGGTTTTATCCTTGCTGAATATTGGTGGCAATATTGCCCAATCCATGTTTTCAAATGCCTTGTTATAGGTTTCAACGATTTTTCTCCGGCGCATCAATGTATCATCTTTATACCTGGCAATCTCCACAATGCCCATACTGGCTTGAATGTCTGTCATATTGGCTTTGTATCCGGGGAATATAACATCATACCGCCAGTTTCCGATTTTGCTTTTTGCAAGGGCATCTTTGCTTTGTCCATGCAGGCTCATGACATTCAAATGTTGATAAATGGCTTCTGTATCAAAATTACCGGGCAGGTTCAGTGCGATGGCGCCGCCTTCTGAAGTGGTCAGGTTTTTTACAGCATGAAAAGAAAACACGCTGATATCAGCCAACGAACCAACCGGTTTTTCTTTATATATCCCCCCCAATGAATGGGCTGCATCTGCTAACACCAGTATCCGCCCCAGCGATTTTTGAATGTCATTTTGTGGTGTAAACAGGGCTTTCTTTTTGTCAATGACGCTGTATATTTCATCGTAATCGGCAGGATAGCCACCCAAATCAACCGGCATGATAACTTTTGTGTTTTCGGTGATGGCATCCCTGATTTTTTCAGGGTTGATGTTAAAATCATTTTCATTACAATCAACCATAACCGCTTTTGCACCGCAATGTACAATCACATTTGCTGTGGCACAATACGTATATGCAGGAACAATTACTTCGTCACCGGGGCCTACACCAAACCACCTGAGCATCAATTCCAGCCCGGTAGTATTTGCATTGGTGCAAAGTACCCGTGACACGCCAGCAAATCTGGCAAGCTCTTTTTCAAAGCGTTTTGTTTTTGGCCCTGTGGTTATCCACCCTGAACGCAGGGTGTCGTTAACTTCATCAATAATTTTTTGATCCATACGTGGAGGAGAAAAGGGTATCATAATGCTGCAAATTTTTGTTGTTGATACGAAAATAAAACTAGGAAAAAAGCAATAAATTGTACACCGGATTGTGTTTCAAGCATGGCTTCAAATAAAAAATGTATGAATACCATCAAAAGGAATATCCATATTATGCCTTCGCACTTAGTTCCGTGGTTTACAATGATAAATATAAAGCTGAAAATCAAAAAAATACTGGCAAATATTCCGGTTGATAATTGAGTCTGAAAAAATTGATTATGGCAATTAAGGTGCTTTTGTGCCGGCACGTTAAAATTGTGTTTTCTGTATTGTTCTGTCAGCTTGTCTGTAGTTTCACCGGCACCAATCCCTGTCCAAAAATAATCGGAAATCATCAAGGTACATGTTTTCCATACCTGCAATCTGGTGTCACGTCTTTCAATGTTTTTGTCTTTTTCCAGTAAGTTATTGATGGTATTATTCATCCTTACATTATAACTGACAATGAGAAATGCAATAACAATGCTGCCGGTGAAGAGCGCTATGTTGATGATATTTTTACGTTTTAACAACCGGATGAGACTTTCCCCGGCAAGCGCAAAAATAAATGCGAGAATTCCGGCTTTTGAAGAAAGCATAAATATCATACCGGCATGCAAAAGAAACATGATAATGGCAGGAAGTATTTTTTTGATCTGCTGTTTGCGCATTAAATACAAAATAGCCATAGCAGCAAATCCAATGTAGAAGGCGTAATAACTTGTATGGTGGAAATTGGATATCTCATCGTAATAAAAACTGGCAATGCTGCCTGATTGTAAGTAGTGGAAAGTGCTGATAAAGAAATTAACAAACAATGAAATGCTTGTTCCTGAGATAAACACTTTCAGCAGATTATAGATCTGTTGTTTTGTAAAATAAGCGGTGGGAATCAAAAACAAGGGCAGCATAATATAGCTGAATTTTACCGAAAGCTTCACTATGGTTTCATCTGTATTGCCGGAAAAAAATATGTCAATCAGGTAAAGCAAATACAAGCCAAGTAAAAACAGGGATGTATAGTTGTTTAGCCATATTTGAATTGCTTTTTTCCATTTGTATCCCAAAATGGCAATTATCCCAAGTAATGATATCCAGGCAACGGGAAGGATTTTTAAAAATGGCAGTGACACCACATACAACATACACAATAAATATACAGGGTCATTTAATCCCGTGAATTTTTTCACCCAGGATTTAAGCATCCGGTTTGGCTGCGGTTGGAAAAATGAGTGTATGTCTTTGTATGGTATCAAGTTTTGTGATTTTTATTATCTAAGCATTAGAACATTATAAACAGACTCTAATTATTGGAATTTTGCATGACAGGCTTAATTTTAAACCATATCCTGATGGGCTCCTGCGTTTGATTCATGTTTCTTGGGGTTGGGCTGTTGTTGTTCATTGGCCGGTTACCACTGATGGGAGATCCTTGCGTAATGGGGTTGTTGTAGTTTTGATTTTGCATGTTTACATTCTGGTCATCATCATTTTTAGGTTCCGGGATTTCTCCGCTCAGGATGCCAATGGTTAATGTTTCGGGCAGACTGTCCATTCCAAACATGGTGATTGGTATGGAGGCTTTGTATTCAAGGTTGTTATTATTGAGTTCCATGTTGATATCCAAATCATTGTGCAACGCAAACAAATTGAAATTTTCTTCTTCATTGTCCTGGATCAAGGTAAATGTAGAACTGATGTTTTTCTGGATTTTATTCAAATTGTTTTTATCCGGAAGGTTTGGAGTTGTTCCTTGTGGTGGCATAACCGAACGCTGTTGTACAGCTCCCTGGATGGGATAAATAAATCCCTGGGTTTTTTTGCGCTTTCCTTCTTTGTCAATGTAAACTTCCAGGCCGTGTGCAAAAATTTTAAAAATGCTGCTTTGATCTGATACATCAAAATACAAAAAGAGCATGGAATCATTATGAAAAATATCATAACGTATTTTACTGTCCGGATCGTAATGGGAGTAGGGCAGTTCTTTGTCTGACTGAATAATATCATCGGGTTTTTCTGTATACTCACTTTCATATACCGGGAGTTTTTTGCAGGAAGTTAGTACTGCCAGCATCAATGTGATTAACAGGAGTTTGTGTATAGTTTTCATATTGATAGTGTGTTTTTTGGATATTCTGTTTTAATAAGATACAAACCGTGTGCCGGAACCGATTGCCCGGCTGCTGAACGATCATGGGCTTCAATGACAGATTTGATGTGTTCAGGTTTTTCTGTACCGTAGCCTATGCGTAACATGCTGCCCACAATTGCCCTGACCATATTTCTGAGAAAACGGTCGGCCGTAATTTTAAATGTCAACCGATAATTGTTTTGCTGCCATGAAGCATGCTGTATATGACAAATGTTTGTCTTTGTGTCCGTATGCAATTTGCTGAATGATGTAAAATCTGTGTATTGCATGAGGTATGTACATGCGGTATTCATCGCGTCAATATCAGGTTGTTTGTGAATCAACAGGCTACTCCCAGCTAAAAACGGGTCTTTTAGGGTGTGGATGTGATAATGATATGTCCTGCTGATGGCATCGAAACGGGCATGTGCATCGTTGTTCACAGGGAAAATGTTATAAACAGCAACATCATTGGGTAAAAAACTGTTGATACGGTGTTTGAAATCCTCTATGGAATCAATGAGGCACGTCACATCAAAATGCAAATAAAATGAATTTGCATGTACGCCGGTATCGGTGCGTCCACATCCCGTAACCGTAATATTTTCCCGCAACAATGTTCTCAGGCTGGTTTCGATGGTTTCCTGCACGGTGATGGCATTTGGTTGTTTTTGCCAACCGTGGTAATTAGTTCCATCATATCCTATTTCCATAAAATACCGCTTCACAACCCTGCAAAGTTAAAAAATTGTGTGAAATCCATGCTTTATTGAGCAATGCATAATTCATGAAAATATAATTAAGAAACGCTATACTAGTTTTTTATATCTCCTTAGCAGTGTAATAAGCTGTCATGATAGCATCCTGGGCATTGCCGATTTTGTTGGCATCACCGATGGTATGTACAGGGATTTTTCCTTTCAATTGCTCTTCTAACGGGTTATAGCTCTTCATCCCGGTGGAAACAACAATCATGTCAATATTATCAAATTGCACATCTTTCCCATTTCTTTCTGCATAAACCGTATTTTTTTCAATGTTTTTAATGGTAGTATGGTCGCTGAAAATGGTGTTCTGTTCCTCCATCATTTTTAGAGACAAGCTTTTGGCTATCATTTCCATGTCTTCACCAAAATCCGTTGTTCGTTTTACAATGATTATTTGATTATGCAACGGAATGAGTGCCGTAGCAATATCAACCCCGATCAAACCACCTCCAATAATCAAAACTTTTTTGTCACGTGGCAGGTTTTCTTCCTTAAGGATATCTGCCCAGTGATAGTTTGTAAGCCCTGGAATATCAGGAGTTGTTGGCTTTGAGCCTGTAGCCAAAATAGTTTCATCATAGTTGGGAACAATTACAGATGGATCAGCTTCACTGAAGATTATGTTGATGTTTTCCCTTTCTAAGGCTTGTTTGTAATAGGGAACAAGCGTTGCCATTGATTTTTTATGTGGAGTCAGGTGGGCCAGGTTAAACTGCCCGCCAAGTTCATTTTTTTCATAAAGATCAACGTTGTGCCCTTTTTTATTCAGTGTAAGTGCTGCTTCCATTCCAGCTAGTCCTCCACCGATGACAGCAATGTGTTTGGGTTGTTTGGCGTGTTGCAATTTTTCTTTTTCTTTTCCTGTCTCAGGATTAACAAGGCATTGAAGCCCTTGCCCCGATTTAACGCCGCCAAGACAGCCTTCAGAACATGCCAGGCAAGGCCTGATGATACCGTCTTTGTTCCCATAATATTTGCTTGTAAAATCAGGGTCTGCTATCAATGCCCGGCCCAGGGCAATGTATTCAGCGTTGTGTTTTTCTTTTAGCGTATTGATATCTGCAATGGAATTTATCCGTCCCACATAGATAACAGGTATGTTGATTTTTGATTTTATGGCATCGGCGAATTCCCATGTTTTTCCTTTGGGGATAAACATGTGCTGGAAAAACCAGGGTGGTGTAGAACAGGCTGTTCCGGCGGTTATGTGCACAGCATCAGCACCATGAGATTCCAGTGCATGCGAAAAACCAATCATATCGTCGAGATGAAAACCTTCGGGAATCATTTCATCACCGCTGATGCGAATGATTACAGGTAAATCCACGGCTTTTTTTACAGCATCAAGAATGTCCAGTGCAAAGCGTTGACGGTTTTCAGCACTGCCACCGTATTCGTCCGTACGGTCATTGACAAATGGGGATAAATACTGGGCTATTAGGTAGCCGTGCCCAAACTGAAGTTCAATGATGTCAAACCCGGCTTTTTTAGCCCGTTTTGATGATACCGCAAACATGTCAATGGTGTTCTGTATATCCTGTTTTGTCATGGCTTTGGGGACAGCACCGCCATTTTCGCATGCTCTGTCGGTACTGGAAAGCCAAACGTTACCGGGGATTTTTGGATTGGCCATGCGGCCGGGATGGTTCAAATGGGCAATGCTTTTGGCACCATTTTCATGGATGATTTCATTGAGTTCTTTCAGTCCGGGAATTTTGTCATCATCATCAATTCCCATCTGCGTTGGAAGCTCACGCAGCGATTTGTGCATATAAAGAGGTTCTGCTGTTATGGCTCCGATGTCTGCATTGCGTGCAGCGTAAAAATGTTTGTGTCTGTCAGTCACTTTACCACTGCCATCACTATATCCCAATTTAATGGGAGCAAAAATGAAAGGTTTGTTTAAATGTAACATAAGCATTTGTATTTATAAATTTTACATGAATTAATTAATAACCACTTATTAAATACTCACCGCAAAGTTATGATAGCACGACGGCACGATGCCACGATATCCACTCACTACTCACTACTCACTACTCACCACACCTTACTCATCACTCCATCACTCTATCTCTCTATCATCGTTCGCCAACTCGCCCTATCGTGCCTTCGTGCCATCATTCCATCGTGCTATCGTTCCTTCACCCCATCGTGCTATCGTTTTTATAAACTGTAATGCAAGCATCAGGTATTATTTCATCTTATCGGTAAAATATTGAATCCTTGATATATAGTTCATCGTGATGTCCCAGTTCTTTTTCAATCATTTCATTTTGCAATGATTTTATCATATCCACCGACGGCAAATAAGCTTTGATATCAAGTACCGGTGTGCCATCAAAAGCATCAACACCACGAATAAACAACGTATCACCACTGATTTTTTCGAGTTTAACAATGGACATGGCGATGGGATTAGGCCGTTTTGGGCTGCGTGTTGAATAGATGCCAAAATTATGTTCGTGATTAGAGGCTGGTGGTTCTACATGAGCCTGCCATCCGGAAGCAAGGTCAAAATGATACAGCACAATGATGTATTCAAACCAATCCAGGAAATCCAATGCATCCCCGCCATATTCAGTTTTTAAGATGATTTTGCCTTTGCTTTCGGCAATCAGTATGCCCTGGCGCGGAGCACCCGTTTCAGGGGTGTAATCCGTTTCAAAATAGCCAATCGGACGATACACAATTTTTGCTGTATCCTGTGCTTGTGCCAGTGATATCCAAATACATGGTATTATATACAGCAAGATTCTCATGTTCAAAAGGCTTTATAAACACGTGCCAACGAAAAACCAGGGGCATCAAGTTTCAGGTCAAGAAAGTACCCGAATGGTGTTTGAGTGGTGTCAATGCCTGAATCGTTCATCCTTTTTTCAAGGCGCTGCAGAAAATCCATGGTAAACTCAGGATCAGCCTTGCTATCGGATAAATGAGCAAAGCTATGCAATACGAGGATATCAGGCTGATTTTTCTTGATAATCCATTTGATTTGCTTGACTATCTTTTTGAACACAGATTTTTCATTTTCTTCATCTTCTTTTTCAATTTGCATGAAGATGGTTTGTGCATTTTTAAAGCTTTTGCCATCACCGGCGTCCGGAACAAAATCCAGTGTCTTTTTTGTTGGTGTGTAGGCAAATTCGTTGCAATACATAAAAAGTGTTTTCATTTTTTACAGTTGAGTTTTTGGATGAAAATAATACTAATTAACATAAATAAGGTATATATGGTAAAAAACACATTAAAGCCTGCAAAGCTGATGATAGTACCACCAAACAAGGGAAACAGAATAGGTAAAATGCTTCCTACTCCGGCAATTCCTGTATAGATACTGCGATTGTGAATGGTGCTGATTTCCAGCAAAACACCACTTATGATTATCTGATATAAGCTCAAAAACAACCCGCCGGCAAAAAAACAAAAGATGTAAGCCCCCAAATAATGAGGAAAAACCCATGGTATAGCAGGAAAAATCATTCCTAAAATCACCATGGTTTGCATCATCCGGTGATATCTGATTTGTTTGGCGTAATAAAAGAGAAACAGCCCGGCCATGATTAGTCCAACGGTTTTTGCAATCAGCAGGTTGCCTACAAAATTGCTGCTCAGATTTTTGTATTCATCAGAATACAATATAACAAAGGGAAGAATGCCATAACCAAGTCCCAGGGTATTGATGCCGATGAGGTAATATTGTAATCGCTTATTTTGTTTTAGTTCTGTGAAAATAGCCGCAAACCTGTATTTTATGGGGCTGAAATTTTTAGGCACAAACTCTTTGACAGCCCAGATGCCCAAACTTGCCAGGCTTAGAAATCCGGCAGCGTAGAAAAATACGCGGGAATAATTGCCAGGGTATGTATGTTGACTAAGAACTTCCCGTACAAAAAAAGCAGATGCAAAAATCCCGGCACTGGAAATGATTTGTTTCAATGATAAAAAAGATTTCCGGTAACTATCTTGAATGGATTTTCCCAGTATATCGGTATAGGGGATGTTAGCAAATGCCCCGGTTAGTGAGAACACTGTAATGATGATGAAAATAAGAGCAATAATCCAGTCCGAACTGATGTTTTGCAGGTTGAAAAACAGCAATCCAATAGCAGCAAGGGATAAAATCCGCACATTGATCCCCCCCAGCAGCAAAGGTTTTTTATACGTTACGCCTGAAATAGCAGGTGCAAAAAACAATTGTGAAAATCGAGAACCACCGATCATAATCGCTGTAAGTATGCCTACATGTATATGAGTACCACCGGCGTTAAGGAGCATCGCAGGAATGACAGTGTCAACATCCATGAAGTTTTTTGCTATGGCCAAAAAAGAAGCATGCCACAAAAAAGCATGAAAATTTTTTTTAGATATGTCCCTGCTGACAACAGTCATTTAAGTTTGTATGCTTTCGATTTGGGTGATTTTAAATGTGTTGTTGACGCTTCTATCAGGTTACTGACATTATTTTCCAGCAATATTACCACATTTTTGACATCTGTCATGGGAACAATCACCGGAAGAAAAAACTGTGAAACAATTTTGATGTTTTGCCCAAAAAACTTGGATACTAGGATATGCACATTTTCATTTTTAAGCAAGTTTGCAATGTTATTCCCTTTCACCGGATCACCATGGTTAGTTTCTTCATCATCATTTTTATGCAAATTGGGTATGCTCTTTAGAAAATGCAGTTTGTTCTCGGACAGGCCGTATATCAGGAATTTTCCAGATTCCCCGAAATGGGATTCCGGTAGTTTTAAATCTTTGTCAAGCGCGATGGCCAGTTTTAATGAATATTTCATATCGTAATTTTTCTGGTTAAACATAGTTGATTGTGGCTGTGTAATGGCATTTTCGGGGGTGCCGGTACAGAACCTTTGGGTATGGACATGCTTTTCCCGGGCAGGTGAAAAGTTTGAACGCTGTGTATGTGTGTCACGACTGCCATGTGCTATGTTATGTTTTTCAATTTTGGGATGATTTTATTGCGGCTGTGCAAGGCAATATCTTTCATGCTGTTGATTTCCTTTTTGCTGATGGGAAGGTTAATTTCACCGGTGGAATACTTGTCGTGTTTCATCCGTTCTGCATTGAGCCACAACTGATGATTGTCATCCATGCGTGTGTATAACAGGTTGTCAGCGGTATTTTCCCACCGCCTGATATCTTCCCTCATAGCGTTTGTGCTGACAGATATCATTACCGTGCAGGGAGCAGAATCTTTCAGCATGTCGTTAACACGGTCAAGTATTGCCTGTTTATAGCGGGGAGCAAACAGCAACAAATTGAAAGCCGCTCCAAACAGCATAATGTCTTCATCTTTTGTGTTCAGATCAGATTTTGCCATCTCAATGGCGTTATGCCACTGGTTTTCTTCGAGCAGATTGGTTTCAATATTATATTTGTCTATCCTGTCAGCTTGTTGTGCGTCCGGGTTGAAATTAAGATAAGCAAGTTGAGACGCATAATCATCGTATTGCATATTAAACAAATCAGACAAGGCAGCGTGCACAAATTCTGCCGACGGATATTGCAGCGGCATGCCAATCACTGATTTTCCACTGCGAATCCATTCTGCTACAAAGGCCAGTTCAACTAGCGGTTTCCCTGAGCCGCCTTTTCCACTAATGATGGTAGATGAAGGATATGCAAAGCCTTCGGGAAAGAGTGTCTTAAACCAGGATTTATCAATATATAGTTTGTTCATAATTAAGCAATTTATTTAGATTAAATAAAAACAAAAATACGAAAAAATGTTTTACCTTCCAAAGAAAATTTGCAAACGGACAGGTTTGCGTCTCAGCGGGAACAGTTGGTAAAAAATGTATTTGCCTGAATAGTTACAATTCTTTATGTGTTCTTTTTTTGGACGGGGAAAATCTTCCATCACGCTATCGTGCATTCATGCTATCGTGCCATCGTATCAAATGTGTTTGAATGGTTAAGGTTTTTTTTCTATCACCGAGTAGTTACAATTCAAGTAATATGATATTTAATGATAAAATATGTATTTTGTGAACTTGTATAAACTGAATTTAAAATGAATAACGAAAAAATTGTTTTTAAATCCATCGGTATAGTTTATTCTCCTCATACGGAATTGTCCGATATCCCCATACAGCCGGTATTTTCCAAGGGAATTGAAGGTAAAGTAGTTGTAGAAACTGCTTATGTTCAGGGATTACAGGATTTGCAGTCATTTTCCCATATTTACCTGTATTATTATTTTCATCGCAGCGAAGAAACTCACTTGCATGAGACACCCTATCTTTCTAATGAATCTCATGGTGTTTTTGCCACACGATCTCCGCATCGTCCCAATAAACTGGGTGTTAGTCTTGTCAGGTTAATCAGGATAGAAGGAAATACACTTTTTATTAACGATGTTGATATCCTAAATGGCACGCCGTTGCTGGATATTAAGCCTTATATTCAACGCTTTGACAGCAAAGAACATGTACGCTCGGGATGGCAGGATAACATTTCCGATGAAAAAGCTTCTGATAAGGGAAAAAGGAACTATAAAAAATGATGTTTTGAAAAAAATGTACCTATCAAAAAATCCGTAATCACGATTTGATTATGGCTTACGGATACACCATTGCTGAAGGGATAATCCCGATTTCTAAGCTGTCGATTGCGCTGTAATTCTGGTTAAAGATATAAAGCATGCCCGGATCAAGGTAATTTTTGGCGTCTGTAACATACAGAAATCCGTCAGACGGAATGTCGGTCAGGTTGTAAAAATTATGGTTGATTCCTTCAATGATGGGAGCACCCGTGTGTTGGTCTTCAATACCCATTTTGTAAATGTCATTGTTGATAATGTACAGGCTGTCTCCTTCGCTGTTTAACCGGATATTTGTAGGCATATCCCCTGATTTAAAAACAATGCTTGTTTCCACTGTTTTGTCTTCCGGATTTATGCGTTGTAATGCCGGTTTTTCCCCATCGCTATCGTATTCTCCATCCGATAAAATCCATAGTTTCCCGTCTTTGTCGAGCCTTATCTTTTTGGGTTGATACCGGACTTTTATGCTGTCAGTGACTTTCTTTTCGTTGATATCTATGAACAGAATGGTATTGTCTGATGACCAGCAATTTGTGATGACAGTATTGTTGTACCGCAGCATTTGTTCGGCATTGTGAATAATCTGGTCGCCTGTATTCAAAGATATTTCACCGGTGGTTTCGTATGATTTGGTGTCAATGACATGAATAACCCCTGCGTACAGGTCGGATACCCATATTTCATCATCGGAAACGGGAAGCATATAGCGCGGTGAAACCAGTTCTTTAATGATGCCATTATGCTGGAAAGTCTGTGGGTCAATGGCATATATTTTACCGGAGTTGTTTACCGATATCCAGAGTTCTCTATCATGCATAAGCAGCGACTGGGCTACATCACCAAGGGGAATCCCATTGGCTTTCAGGAAAACCTGGTTGTGCATTTCACCGGTGGATACATCGTAATATGAAAGAGATGCGTTGCCATACATAAAATTCCCCTCACAGGCAATAAATATCCCTTCGCCGCTTGTGTCAAATGCCGTGACCGGTTGCATATCATCTTCCATGCAGGCAGTTGAAAATGCCAACAGAGCCAATAAGGCAAATGCGATATGTGTTCTTATTTTTTCCATATCTTATGTTATTTATTTATTATTATATCCTTCCATCACCCCATCGCCCTATCGTGCTTTCGTTTCTTCTCTCTATCGTGCAATCGTGCTATCGTCCCATCACACCCTCTCACTATCACTCAATCTCCTCTCCCCGCGTGAGGGCGCAGGCGGTTAGCCTGCTGAAGATGAGCCTTACAGCCTGTTGCTGTGGCAGAGCGACCAGCGGAAGCTCCTGTCCACAGTATAACAGGCTGAAGGCGAAGCAAAGCAGCTAATAGCCGAAGACCGACCCTTATTTGTTTTTTATCTATTCTAATCCAAGAGACCTTTTCTAAAGTTTGAAACTTTAGAAAAGGTGGGTAGAAGGGATAAAAACAATTAAGGGGCACGCCCAAATAAACCCAAAAACCATCCCATCTCTCTATCGTTCTTTCGTGCCATCTCCCCATCGTGCTATCGTGTTATCATGCTATCATGGTAAGCGATTTAATTCATCTTTTGTTTTCATTTCTTAGCGTCTCAGCGTCTTCGCGGCAAAAAATGTTTGCGGCTGTGTAGTTATCTGAATTGAAATTGAACACCGGCTCTGAAATTTATACCGGGCATAGGTTGCCACAGGACAGAACGGTAAGATTCATCAAATAAATTGTATATGCTGAATGTAAGGTTGATGCTGCTGTTTTTTAAAGCGAATGATTTGCTGAGGTGCAGGTCGTTCATGAAATAAGGGTACATGGCATACAATACATTGGGCGAATTGCTGCTGGTGGTAAACCGTTCACTGTAAAAATTCCACTGGTATTTAAGCTGCCAGCTTCGCCATAGAACAATTGGGCTGATGTTGGTTGTGTGGATTGGGATGTAAGGCAATTGTCCCCCTTTGTCAAAAAGTGTATATTCCCCGGATGTTTTGTTAACAGACCGGTTGAGTGCGTATGACAGATGAGCTGCTATGGTAAATTGCCGGAGTTTTTTCCTGACATTGAGGTTGTATTCCAGCCCTGCTGATTCCACACCGGGAATATTTTCAGCCTGCCAATATCCCTGGGGACCAGGACGCCAGAGGATGTAATCGCTGATCTGTCTGTAATACATATTGATTGTATTGTCTAATCGTATGCCATTGGCAATGGAAAATTCAACGCCTGCATCGGTTGTTACAGCGCTTTCAGGTTTTAGCTCAGGGTTGCCGCCCGGAATAAAATACAGATCATTGAGGGACGGATGATGTGTGTTTTTGGAAACACCAAGCATCAGGTTCAGTTTTTCTTTGATCTTTTTGGAAAAAGTGGTGGCAAAATTTGGCGTATAGGCCTGATTATCAATGATGTCTTCTTTTACTAACAAAACCAGCCATGTGTTTGGATTAAAACTATGTTCATATTCTGCACTGATGAAAATATCCCGGCGATGAGCTTCATATATATTTTCCATAATGGTCTCTTCTGCCGTGGCTTTGTTAAGGTGATGCCTTATGCTTGCTTCAAGCCTGTGTTTATCATTGATATTGAAGCGGGAACTGATGCCCTGGTAAAAAGAAACAAAAGCCGAGCGGGAATCGATGCTGCGGTATTGTCCCAGACCGCTGATGTAATTTTCTGTGGTAAAATGGTTGTTCTCCAGGTTAAAGGCTGACCATGCTTCCAGTTTTGATGTGTTGCTTTGCCGTGTATAGTTGATTATCCCGCGCAATGATTTGTCTTGTTGCCGACTGATGTGATTCCGGGATCCGCTTTCATTGGTGATTAGGCCGGGAACACCACGTTCGCCCGTTTGCGCCCAGGCATGCATCTTGATGAAATGTTTATCTGCCGGCCGCCAGGCAAGTGATTGCATTATACCGGTATTTCTGAAATCCGCATTTTCCCTTTGCATCTCTCCGCCATCAATGATACTGTTATTTTGATAGGTAAAATTGTTTTTGGCACCGGCATGGTAAAAGTGAGTGGAGCTACTTAATTTTTGATTTGAAAAGTTAAGTTTCAGAAAATTACTGTGTGACCGGAAACTGCCTGCTGAACCAATATAGTATATCCTGATGCCTTTGTTCCATTCTGGTTTGTTTTGTAAATACAAACTTCCTCCGAGTGCGCCATCGCTGTGGGATATTGAAGCAGCGGAATACAGAATCGAAACTTCATCTGTAAAAGAAAACGGCAGTTTGGATATGTCTGTGCTCCCGTGCATGGGGGAATTCAATGGTATTTTGTTCCACACGACCCGTGTATGTGTGCTGTTGGTACCGCGCAATGACAACCCGGCTGTGCTGCCCTGCACGGTTTGTTTTATGAATACGGCTGTATTGTCACGCAGCATTTCAGACAGGTCTGTTTTTGATGTATTGTCTAATTGAAGTGTGTCAAGTTTGTGGGTTAGCATGCCCATGTTTTTCAGCTTCGATTCGGCACGGATGGTAACAGGCTTTAATTTAACTGTATCTGGGAATATTTCCTGAGCCATTATCCCGGTACAGGACAGCAAAAACAAGAAATATGGAAATGCCCGCTTCATCATTTTATGAATGTTGCTGTTAACATCTTCTCTCTGGTTGTAATTTGTATGATGTACAATCCCGGTGCCAGATTTGATACATTGATTTTGTTGTTTGAGATGTGGCTTTTTGTCACAATACAGGCACTGGCATCATAAATCGTATATTTTGCATTATCGGGGATGTCACTAACGTGCATGTAGTTTTTCACCGGGTTGGGATAAAAATGTAAAGCATTGTTTTGGTGTTGTGTGACATTGGTACTGGTATTAAGCACGGCCACAGCATCAAGGTCAAACCCGCAGGAACTGAATTCAGTGGGCCAGGGGTCGTTTATAATGTTACCTTCAGCATCATAACTGGCATACTCTGTATCAATGTTGCCACAGGCGTCAACGATTTTTACATGGGTGATGTTTGAAATGTCCAATGCGGCAGAATCTTCGAGTTCGCTCAAATCAAAACCACAGCCTGTGTTGATGGGATGTGCCCCGGCAAGGTTATACACATGATTGATGTTCAATGTGCCATAAGTGCCAATTTGTTCATTTACCGGAATCTGTGATATGGCCGGAAAGCGGACAAAATTCTCACCATCTGAACTGACTTCCACAAAGGCAAGCTCGGCAAACACGAGGCTGTCCTGATTGGCAGGGGAGTAAAAAGCATTGGAAAATATGGCAAAATCAATCCCTGTGCCATCAGAAATGCCATCGGTAAAGTCCAATATGGCGTATCCTTTATCACCGAGGCTGATTAGTTGCCCGTCGGCTGCTCCGGTGGCATTTTCTGCAGTACCATAATCTGCATCAGGGGAATCCGGGTTACTGATGTCTGTAGGTCCGCGATGCACGGTGCACTGTGTGGACCAGGATTTAATGTCGGGATCATCAACCGGGATGCTTGTGTTTTGCGCCGCCAAGCTACCGCCGAACAGAAATAGTATCATTGTAATTGTAATCAAATGGTTTTTAATGCTCCTTACACCCCGCCCTGAAGGGCGGGGTAATTAGGGCTTTAGCCCTTTTATTATTATTAATCTTCATATTTTCATTTATTTAAATTTTATTATGTTGTTGATATTTAAGTCTTTATGTTACCTTGTGTCAAGTAAAAAAACAGGGGACATATTCCTCTGCATAAACACATCCCCTGAATACACTATTTAATCATTTTCCTGATAATGCGTTTTTCTCCGGTATCAATATGGATAAAGTACATCCCTGTCGGCAAATCTTCTGCATAGAGGCTTTCATGACCAGAATTTAACGCACCGCTGCGGTTTAATTTTCCGCATGCATCATACAGTTTGTAGTGTGCATTGCCTGCCCCGTCAATATGGATTTTATCATTGAAGGGTACGGGATACACATTTACTTGTTCTTTTTCGACTTTCGGATTAGCTGACAGATTTGTGTAAGTCAAATCATCAATGCAAAAATAGGTTGGAGCCAAGTCATCGCTTGAGTTGATTTCAAATTTCAGATATTTTACATTTTCCAGTGATGACAGGTCAACTTCTGTCCAGTTGTCCATGATGTATGTGTTACTTCCCGTAAAATCGGCCAGGTCAATTTCCACATCGCCTGTAATTTGATCGCTTTCATCGTAAGCAATGATATTTAAAACCATGGAGTCGCCGGCTTGAAATTCACCTTCGCCTATGCCATCGCTGCCATTGATGTAGTGGTAAGTCCAGACGTGGTTGGTAAACCAAGCATGTTCAATGTTTACCGGGTCATCAAAGAAAATGGAATCTCCCCCTGTGTATGAAGGGTAAAATACCCCGTAATTGGCCGATCCATTGGCTCCGCCTGCCGGGGTGGCATAAGCAGAGTAATTTGAGTTGTCAGCGGTTGACAGGTCTGTCTCGTTGCTGTAGGCCATGCCGCTGTAGCTGGTCATTCCACCGCCCCAGTCTGTGAAATTGACGGTAAAATTTACGCCGCCGGAAGCGTAGTAGAATGATTCAGTTTCTCCTGAACCGCTGTAATCCTGGCCACCATCGTAATAACTTTCATTTTCCAGATTAAGGTTTTCGAAACCGGCTGTGTTTTGTGCCATAGTCCCGGACACAAAGAAGCAACCTGCAAGTGCAAAACTTGCAAAAGCAATACTAATTTTTTTCATCATAATTAATAATTTTTAAAGTTCAACAATAATTTAATTTGTTGACTTTAGGGCGGAAAGTGTTATCCGTTTTGTGCAGAGTTACAATCAGGACGTTTACAGCTTTTCACCCGAAAGCCGTGATAAAACATTAGTCCTGGCAGGTCTTCTGACTTACTCCATGTTTTGCAGCCTTCCCGTCCGTCGAGTGGACAGTGGCGAGGGACGCAAAACATCTTTGGAGATTACAGCAGCGGGTACTGTTGCCGATTCTCACGGCATTCCCTTTTCATCCGTACCGGAATATCCGGTATATGGAAACCAAAGACAAGGCAAAGGTAAAAACAGAATTTAAGCTTACAAAATATTCAGGGATTTTTTTGTGAGGGTACAATTGATGGGGAATAAGAAGCGTGGTTCAGGGCTAATGCACATCTTTTGTATTTTCATGTTTAACTCCTTGCCTCTTTTCCAGCTTTGTTTCCCGTTTATCATCATTTACCTTTCCGGTTTCATTCTTTTGGCTGTTGTTTTTTTCTAGTTTCTTGTCAATCATTTTATTAATATCAACATCCAATTCTTTAAATCCATTTACCGGATCCCATGTCCATGCCTTATTGATATCTGGCGGAGGGGAAGGAGGATTTGAAGAAATGGCAATGTGGGACATATCAATGTTGTCCTTATTAGGTCCAATATAAATCATTTCGCGTTCACAATCTTCACAAGCTTCATTATTGTTTCCATCTTTTATCTTTTTATCTGCTTTCTTAGTAATTAATTCTTCATTGATTGTTTTTTCAATTTCTTTCACTGTAGAAGCATTATTTATAAGATAATCAAAAGGTACAGATTTTTGAGGAGCATTTTTAACACTAATTTCAAAATAACCATTTTTGACGGTTTTCACCCAGAAATATGAACCCGGATCGTCTCTCATGGTAACAAAAACGCGAGAACCTTCATGAACTCTTTCGTCAATAACCTTAACTGTTTTTTGACCTTGAATTAGTGAATAATCACCTGATATTACGCCCTCTGATTTTGGATTGGAATTATACCAACCAGGACTTATCATACATAATACTTTCCCATTTTCTGTATTTAATTTTTCCATTGCCCTGCCAACAACAAAACAATTTTCTGTTGCTTTCATTGCAAAGCCTTGTTTTGATGAAGATGTCAGATAATCTCCCGGCTTGATATTACCATTCTCATTGGTAACATTTACTGGAATTCTGCCTGATAAACCAACCGGTATTCCATTTTCAGGATTATTGACTAATACGGATGGAGATGATGAATGCACTCCAATAACCAAGGGGTCCATCTTTTCTGAAGTAACATATGTAAGTTCTGAACCTGTTTTATCCATCGAAATTAAATCACCGGCTTTGCTTGTTCCTTGAACTGGAAAAAACTCAGCAACATCACCGATTTGAGCGTTTGATTGTGCAAAAACATGACCTTCGGCATAAATACCTCCCTGCTCAAAACCACTGCTGCCAAAATCAATATCATTTCCTTTTACCCAAAATTCATACGCTCTATAATCTCCTGTTCCGGTTGCATTATCTTCCATACCAACCAAACGAAATCTGACCCAACTACTTGCCGGGACATTCGATAATGAGTTTGAAACGGATGTTTGTTGTCCTGTAAAAGATCCGTCTGTCCAAGCATCTGTATTTGGTTGAGTACAAGCCTGATCACAACCATTAACTCCGGCAGTATAACCATTTGATGACCAGCTAGTAATTTTAGTATAGTTTCCATCATTGTTATAATCCCATTCAAGATATGCACCATCATAGCCATTCTCTAGTGTACAATCATGATTAATTTCAACTCTTGTGTCGGCAGTATTTATAACTCCTGGTAACCAGATATAAGGAGAATGTAATGCCCTGTAATGTTCAGTAGTACCAGTATTATCAAATTTAATATGATCTGTACTAATACTCCACAAACCTCCGTCTGCATTATTACACACTAACAGGATGTAAGACCAGTATTTATTTGAACTAAAATCAATATGATAAAAGTTTATATCATTTTGAGCTACGCCAGATGGTTCATCAGGATCACCCACCAGCAAATAGCCTGTTGTTTTTGTGTTACCGACAAAATAACCTGCCCAATTTGTAATTCCACTACTTGCCTGTCCATACACCCCGTAATTAGTTCCTGACCCCGAAGCAGAACCTCTTACACCATAGTTGGTACCCGATCCTCCAGAAACGTAACCAGACACGCCGTAATAAGAATTACTCCCTGTGGGACTGACTTTCCCATAAACTCCACTGTATCCTCCAACGAAATATCCACCGTAGCCATAATAATCGGTTGTTGCACATTCACCATATACGCCATAATTATCAGTGGATGCTTCCGTGCTTGTAAAATAACCGCCGTGATCGGTGTCACTCGTGGCAAAAGCACCGTAAGTGGCACTTCCCAGGTATCCGTATTTGTTGCCGTCATACCTACCAAGTACAGCGTAATCGCCTGAAGTGCCTGTGTTTCCGTAAACCCCGATCCCACCATAAGTGGCACTTCTGTATCCAAGAATGCCGAAAACACCTGAATTATTCGCTGTGCCCTGTATGGCATAGTCTCCGTCAGTAGTAGTTGGATGGAGAACATCCAGGGTTTGGGAATTCCCTGCATCATATACCCTCAGGTAATGGGTTGAATTTCCCTGCACTTCTAGTTTAGATGCCGGAGTGGTGGTTCCTATACCTATGTTGCCATTGTATTCAACATGAAATATGCCATCTGTGCCGTCATCATTATGGCCAATAAACAAATCTGTTGTTGCCTGAGTGCCTGTGTTGATTGCTCCCAATGTCCAATAATGACCGCCTTGTGCCCAGATTTTCATAAATTCAGATTGTCCGTCATAATCACTGGTGCTGCCTCCAATGTGAACATCTCCTTTTACATCCAAAGTCTGAATGGGGGCACTGTTATTGATTCCCACAAAGCCTTCATAACCATCGGCTACTCCATTAATACGCATGTATTCAGTATTGTTGGTTTTTATAACCATGTCCTGGGCATCTGTGGTGCCAAGGAAGTTTGTGCCGGCAGTGGTTCCTGTATTACCAGTTAATGCCCAACCATAATCACCCAGTGTATTATCTGTAAGCAGGGCTCTCCATGCAGTGCCATCGTGGTAATAAGGAATATTTGTTGTATTGTCAGAATAAAATTCGCCTTTATTACCAGTTGGTTGAGAAGCTTGTGGAGTTAAAAGAAATTTTCTGTAAACTGTTGCATCGCCGTCTTCGTCAACACGAAAAAGATTTACATCTCCTGCATTATCGGTTTTTACATAAAATTCTGAACCAGTACCATTATTATCATCATCAATATAAATATCAACACCGGTTGGGCTTGTTATATTACCTGCGCCAGCATCAAAATCAATATCCCGTGAAGTACCTGTAAGTGTAAGATTGCCGTCAATATTGCCATTACCGTCTGCTGTGAATGTTCCTGCTTCGGTAACATCAAAAACGATAGTACCACCACCATTTTTAATTTTTAAAGATTCTGAC
>JAYENB010000062.1:0-4524 GCA_034721855.1 Bacteroidota bacterium | reverse complement strand
ATTGGACAGATGGTGATAAATTGGAAGCATATCAGCGAAATTTTGAACGTTTAGATTTTAAAAACATTAGCAATGAATTTAAACTAATTGAAGACAATAATAGTGAACAAATATTTATTCCGGTGGAAATAGAACTGTCAGAAGAAGATGATATTGAATACCTCAGTGATATTAATGTATTGACAGAAAACCAAACTATTTCAGGCGAAATGGTATTTGAACAATACATTAGCATTATTAAAAATCAACAAACGGATTTTACTTTAAATCAAATAAACTTAAAAAAACTGACTGGTCTGTTGTCGAGATTCACAATTTCTGTCTATCCTACAATGTTGGAAAAATTGTCGGATAAATTTGATCAGGAAAAGGAGCAATATGGTTATAAATATTTACTGAATTATGAAGGCAATTACAATATGGAAACTGGTTTTAATACGGACAATATTGATTCTGATGTTATTTTATAATATAATACATCAAAACGTATGCTACATTCTGAGGTATTGATAAAAAGCAGACATTAATAACTACCCCGGGCGGGTTTTAGTTCTTGTCGGGGATAAAATATATAAGCCAATGGATATAAATGATTTCTCAAAAAGTATTCCCTCAAGAATATACGAAAGAGGCGAGAAGTATTATGAGAATGGATATGTTTCAAATATTCAGAATTTAGGTGATGGAAAATGGAGTGCAGATGTTGAAGGCAACTACGATGATTATAGCGTTGAAATAGAATTCGACAATAATAAAATCATCAAGTCTTGGCAATGTAACTGTCCGTACGAGGGGGCTATATGTAAACACGTTGTGGCAGTGTTGTTAACAATCAAAGACGAAGTAGCTTCCGTAAACATCACAAAAAATGGGAAACAAAAACAACCTGAATGGATGGATATCGTAAACAACACTTCCGAAAAAGAACTACGGGACTTTGTTTTTGAATATGCACAAAAGCATCGTGATTTTCAAGATGCATTAATCATCCACCTGGCAAAAACTACCAAAGAAATTCATATTGAAAAGTATCAGAATATCATTGCTCACATATTTGATGAAGCATCTGACGGATCCGGTTTTATCTTCTATCGTGATGCTTATGCTGCAATGCGTCCGGTTTACGATTTACTCGAAAAGGCTGATGATTATTTGACAATTGGAAGTTTTTGCGAAGCATTTAGTATTGCTGCTGCTGTTGTTCCTGAGTGCATTCAAGCCATACAAAATATGGATGATTCTAATGGTGAATGCGGCGGAGCAATCTATGATGCATTTAATGTGGTTGACAAGATATTGCATGACTGTAATGATTCACAGCTTTCTGAAACCATTTTTAATTGGATACACAAGCAAATTAACAATAGAGATTATGATGATTATGGTTGTGGTGACCAGCTTGAGCCTATTTTCTTTCATTGGGCAAATACACCAGAACGCCAAAAACTGGCACATGATTTTATAGAAAATCAAATACATAAATCTGAAAATGATGATAGTTGGAGTGCACAATACAAGCTCACAAAATACTTAAAATACAAAACCGAATTACTGATAAAAGAAGGAAATAAAGACGAAGCAGAATCGCTGATTAATAGCCATCTGCATCTGAGTGAATTTAGAAAAATGAAGATTGAACAAGCGCTGGATCAAAACGATTTTCAATCTGCAATCAAGCATCTTCAAGCAGGAATAAAGCAAGCTGGAAAAGATAGTCATCAGGGGATTGTTCATCAGTTTAAAGATCAGCTTCTTGATATTTACAAGCAACAAAAGAATCAGAAAAACATCCGTAAAATCTCGAAAGAGTTATTTTATGAAAACCGGAATTCCATTGATTATTATCGTATTTATAAAGGGACTTTTCCATCTGAAGATTGGGAAAAAGAACGCGAAATCCTGATCAGGAGTGTATTGAAAAAGCAAACAAAAAGCCTATTGGGATATAGGTTCCAAACAGATTTAGCTTCAATTTACATTGAGGAGAAAATGTGGGATCGATTATTTGAAAATGTTAAACAAGCCAACCGGATTGAAATAACCGAACAATATTCAATATATTTGAAAAATGATTATCCGGAAGAATTAATTATCATGTACAGAAATGGTATTTTGAAACATGCCAGGAATACCGGACGGAACATTTATGTTGACATTATTGGATACCTTAAAAACATGGCTAAATTGAATGGTGGCAAAGTTGAAGCTAAGCAGTTAATGATAGAACTGCTTGAAACCTATAAAAATCGTCCGGCAATGAAGGATGAGTTTCGTAAATTAAACTGGGGGATTTGATAAGCAATTCATAAAACATCTTAATTTTTTATGCAAATCACCGGTACACATTTCAATTATTACCTGATATGCCACCGCAAACTGTGGTTGTTTGCCAATGGGATCAATATGGAAAGCACATCCGACTTGGTTACTGAAGGCAAGCTGCTTCATGAACATTCCTATTCACAGCGTTCCGAAAGGTTTCAGGAGGTTGAAATTGAAGGCATAAAAATTGATTATTTTGATAAGGCAAACAATTGCATCCATGAACTTAAAAAATCTGACAAACTTGAAGAAGCCCATGTGCTGCAATTGAAGTATTATTTGTATATTCTGGAATCAAAAGGTGTAACCGGTGTATCCGGATTATTGGAGTACCCAAAATTGCGCAAAACCATGGAAATATACCTGACAGATGCTGACAGAAAGCTAATGCAGGAATACCAGGAACATATTATGCAGATCATAAACAGGAAAACTGCACCTGAAAGGCGTAAAAAAAGTATCTGCAGAAAATGTTCATATTACGATTTTTGTTATGCTGAAGAACCGGAACAATGAAAAAAACCTATTATCTGTTTAACCCGGGCAGAATGACCCGGAAAGACAACACATTAAAATTCACACCGGTGGATAAAAATGGCGTTGAACAAAAGCCAAGGTATTTGCCTGTGGAGCAGGTTGATGAAATGTATGTATTTGGTGCACTTGATGCCAATTCTTCCCTTTATAATTTTTTGGGGAAACACCAGGTACCCGTGCATTATTTTGACTATTATGAGAACTATACAGGCTCATTTATGCCCCGGGAGGCATTGTTGTCCGGTAAGGTACTGTTAGCCCAGTCCAATTTTTGTTACCGAAAAGCCAAACGATTACCTTTGGCCCGTGCATTTATTGACGGGGGCAGTTTTAATATGCGGAAAAACCTGAATTATTATGCCCGCCGGGGTAAAGCAGTGCAGGCACAAATTGATAAAATTGATACCTTGCGCCAATCTATTGAGGAAATTGAAAATATAGATGAACTGATGGGCATTGAGGGCAATATACGCAAAGCATATTATGCCGCTTTTGATGAGATTATAAAAGATTTTGTAATGCAGGGTAGGTCATACAGGCCACCGGAAAATGAAATCAATGCCTTGATATCATTTGGAAATATGATGTGTTATTCTCAGTGTTTGCGGGCTATCCACCGTACACAATTAAACCCAACCATTTCGTTTTTGCATCAGCCAGGCGAAAGGCGTTTTTCGCTTGCGCTGGATCTGGCAGAAATATTTAAGCCTATTTTGGTTGACAGGTTGATATTCAGGATGCTGAATAAGAAAGAAATACAAGCTAATGATTTTGAAGATTCTTTAAACCGGATTGTACTTAAACCAAAAGCCAAAAAGAAATTTGTGCAAGCCTGGGAAGGCCGTTTATCCGAGACCATTCAGCATCGTACGCTAAAGCGGAACGTGAGCTATAAACATTTAATGAAACTTGAGGTATATAAGCTGATGAAGCATATTATGAATATACAGGAATATAAACCCTTAAAAATGTACTGGTAATGTATGTAATTGCAATGTATGATATAGGCGAAAAGCGAGTGGCCAAAATGTTAAAATTATTTCGCCGGTATCTTAACTGGATACAGAATTCTGTTTTTGAAGGAGAAATAAGCGATGCCCAGCTTGAAAGCTTAAAATATGAAGCCAAAGAGATCATGGAACCGGAAGGTGATAGTTTGATATTTTTCAAAAGTAGGGAGCGAAAATGGCTTGATAAGGAGATTGTAGGTCAGGAGCGGTCATCTGTTGATAATATTCTTTAGAAAATGTGTCGATAATGCTTATATTTGTAAAAACAATGAAGTGCTACATAACATTTCAGACCTAAATGTTCTTTGACGTATTGAAAATAAGTAAGTTAAATCATGTTGTCGCTGCTCCGGCAAAAATTTGTTTTTCATCACCGACAACAAAACATAAAATAAATTGTTATTTTTGTAAATGTAACATTTTAATAATCAGTTTATAAAATTTTTTTATAGAACGCCTTTTAATCGCACCATACTGGAATTGAAACTCTATATTTTCAATAATTGCAATTAAATCAGATTTTGCTTTTAATCGCACCATACTGGAATTGAAACATGATTGAGAACTCAGTTGATATTTTTATGTTTCACTTTTAATCGCACCATACTGGAATTGAAACACATTAGATAAATTTGTAAATGAACGTAATTATGCC
>JAYENB010000061.1:0-4576 GCA_034721855.1 Bacteroidota bacterium | reverse complement strand
AATTTAGTTTCTGTAATACCCAAAATTTCTTTTTCAAGATTTATGGCTTTGTCTTCAATGTCAGCGGCTTCTTTCAGCACTTTTTCAACAAAAGCTTTATCTTCAAATCCGCCTGTATTAATGCGCACATTGAGATGAGCGCCGCGAACCCCGGCGACAGCAGCAATAGCTCCAACTGCAGCGTCAGAAACCGAATTGGGATTACCTATATCAGCCATAGCTTTCATGACTTCCATGCTTTCGTAGCACACTTTCATGGTTTTCAGCGGCACTTCGATAGCATAACGCGTGGCATCATTGATTGCCTTTTTTCTAACTGCCTTTTCTTCTTCTGTCTTTTTGGGTAAGCCAAAGGCATCCATAATCTTATTGAAAGCATGGGTATCTTCATCCACAAGGTGCAACAATTCATCGTGATATTTTTTTCCTTTTTCGGCCCATTGGCTAAACTCTTCCCAACGCTCATCCCATCCACGCTTGTGAGATGAAAGGTTAGCCACCATGGTGCCCAAAGCAGCACCCAAAGACCCCATGTATGCAGCTATCGAACCACCACCGGGTGCAGGGGATTCAGAAGCAGTCTCCCACATAAAATCCGACAGGTTCATATCCACCAGCTTTTGGGTATCATCTTGTTTTTGCATGGCATATTCGATAATTTTGTCTTCCGGTTTAAACTCATACAAATCATCCAGCCCCATGGATTTTACCGCTATCTTAATCAGCTCTTTATCAGCAACACCAAGGGAGCGGTTTTGTTTTTTCAAGAAATAGCGTCCGGCATCAAGCATGGCTTCCAGTGGCATCAGGCCTACAAGTTCCGAGCCGGTTACACGTAATCCCCGTTCGGTGGCTTTTTTACTCACTTCATCAAAAGCTTCATGTACCGACGTAACACTGATGTTGGTCAGGTTCATGGATATCTGCGCAATGCCATATTCTTCAATAAACCAGCCAATGCCCTTTACAGCCTTAAGAGTACCGGGAATCCAGATTTGCTTGCCGTTTTCATCTTTTACCAGCGGACCAGTAAGGGGATTTCCCTTGCGTTTTTTACGGCCTTTTTCGCGTACATCAAAAGCCACAGCATTGGCACGCCGTGTGGAAGTGGTATTTAGGTTGATATTGAAAGCCACCAGAAAATCACGTGCACCAACGGCAGTAACACCTGTTTTTGCCACCGAACCGGTAAATTCTGCCGGGCCGAAGTCGGGTTTCCATTGGTCAGTCGTTATACGGTTGGACAGTGCTTCATATTCACCTGCCCTGCAATTGGCCAGGTTTTTTCGTTCTTCAGAATAAGCTGCATGTTCATAGCAATAAACAGGTATTTTCAATTCTTCTCCTACCATTTTTGCCAGTTTCCGTGCATATTCCACCGTTTCTTCCATGCTAATGCCTTTCACCGGCACCAAGGGGCAAACATCTGTGGCTCCAAACCGGGGGTGTGCACCACTGTGTTTACGCATGTCAATAAGCTCAGATGCTGTTTTTATTCCCTTTAACGCAGCTTCCAAAACCGGTTCGGGCTCTCCCACTAAAGTAACCACAGTACGGTTGGTAGCCTGGCCGGGATCAACATCCAGCAGGAAAATACCTTCCACTGATTCGATAGCATCCGTTATCTGTTTAATCACGGACATGTCACGTCCTTCACTAAAATTGGGAACACATTCGATCAATCTTTTCATAATGTTAGTATTTTTAGATGTTTGTTAATTAGTGTTTGTCCATAATGTCCGATATCTGCGTTGTTGCTCAAATTTCAAATCCTCGAATACATTAGTATACTGCGGTTTGAAATTTTCGCACGCCTTAATCTCGAACATTATGAACTAAACACTCGACATTATAGACAGACTCTAATTAATCTTTATTACGAGCCAAACACTTTTTTAAGTAAATCAGTTACGCGTTTTTCAGGATTATTTCTGATTTGTTGCTCCTCATTAGCAATTAACACAAACAAACCATCAATTGTTTTTTCAGTAACGTATTCATCAAGATCAGGATTGATTTCAGGATCACCTGACATTATCCGTACCCTGTTATACACCTTAATGATAGGTTCCCAATGCTTCGTTAACTGTACCTCGCCTGTCACCTTTTCGATTTCAGGATAACAAATTTTTTCAAGTTTATCCCTGGTTTTTTGTTCAAAATAGCGGGTAGCAGCATCTTCTTCACCTTGCAATATATCACGGGCATCCGTGATTGTTATTTCTTTAAGCGCTCTCATAAATATAGGTTTCACTTCTGTTGAAGCATTTTCAGCAGCCCGGTTCAGCGTTTTCTCAAATTCCGCAACCTGCCTTTCCAAACCAAAATCCATGGCAGCTTCACGTACTTTGTAGGCTTTCATCGGAAAAGGCACTTTTATTTTTTGATTGTGATAAAATCCGTTTGTCTGTGATGCTTCCATAACGGAATTTTTAATCCCAAACTCCAAAGCTTCGGTCAGCCCATCGCGGATTTCTGTTTCTGTGAGTTTTGAAGTTGAGCCATAGGTATCAGGCAATTGCTCTAATACTTCACAAGATGTTAATAACCCGGCAAGAACACTCACAAAAAAAATTGCTTTTATGTGCAATAATATTTTATTTTTGTACAACATCATTTTGTTATAAAAAGGTTTAAATATAAAAAGAATTCTGTGTCAGTGCAAAGGTACAAGTTTATTTTGATAATGATCTGCATGTTCTATGTTTTGGCAAACCTTCATGCTCAGTCAGAATGGCAATTGCAAAAAGAAACAGATAAAATTAAGGTGTATTTTAAACAACCTGATGCAGAAACCTATTGCGTTAAAGTTGAAACTACTTTTCCCGTCCATTATCAAACCTTGATTGACGAAATTTTTGAAAACATAACAGACTACCCGGAATGGATTTACAGATGCGCTGAAGCAAAATGGCTCGAAAAAAATGAAAACTACCGGATATTATATACCGTTTCCAGTATCCCCTGGCCTTTCCAGGACAGGGATGTGATAACAAAAATGTTGCATCCCAAAATCAAAGGAAAAAACATCATCCTGCACAGTTATTCCGTTCCTGATTACATCCCCGATAAAGAGGGGTTTAAACGCCAGGATTTTTCGGAAGTTTATTGGTACCTGATACCCAATGAAACCAGTGTAAACGCAAGATATCAGCTAACTATCAAGGTCACTGAAAACATTCCTGAATTTATCCTCAGAATGATTGCCTGCAAAGGCCCGTACGAAAGTTTTGAAAACCTGCATGAGAGATTGTCTGAAAAATAATGATTCAGGCACGATTGAACGATAGCACGAAGGCGTGAAAACACGATGGGGAGAAAGAACGATAGGATGATTGCACGATTGAATGATGGCACGAAAGCACGATAGGGCGAGTTGGCGATGGGGCGAGTTGGCGACGGCACGATAGCACGATGGCGCTATAGGGAGAGGGCGATGTGGTTTGTAGGTTTTATTTTGGGATTCTTTTGGGCGTGCCCCTTATTTGTTTTTTATCCCTTCTACCCACCTTTTCTAAAGTTTGAAACTTTAGAAAAGGTATCCTGGGTTAGAATAGATTAACACACAAATAAGGGTCGGTCTCCGGTTGCAAGCTGCCTTGGCTCTGTTGCTGTTGCCATGCCTGAACAGGAGCTTTCTCCGGCAGCTCTGTTCAGGCAGCAACCAGCAAAACATCGCCTGCGGCAGGCTTTTCACCTTCGCCCTCACGCGGAGTGGATAGAGTGATGGTGAGACGGAGAGATAACACAAAAGCGAGTTGGCGATAGGGCGAGTTGGCGATGGGGCGATAGCACGATGGCGCGATAGGGAGATGGGGTGATTGTGAGATGGGTAAGATGGTAAATTTAAATAACATTATAACAAAAGTATAAATTATCTTATGTTAAATTATAAATTTCTAAAAATCAATGATAAAATCGTTGCTAACGGTTATTAACGGTTAATAACCGTTAGCAACGGCTAATATTTAGAATAAAATTTATATATTTACATCGTATAAATAAACATTATTTTAATTACAATTATTATACAGGTACCTATATCAACAGCAGGGGAAAAACGTATGATTATGATTATGGGTGGATGCCTTTTTCCAATAAGGAAGTTCTCATCATTAAGCGGTAAAAAATTGAAAAAAATACATGCTAAGCTAATTCAATAAGTTATCCCTTAACAAGATGCTTTAGATATCCTACCCCCAAGAAAGATACTTGGGGCACTTTATTTTCGCTTTCGCAGCCTGACGAAGGCCGGTATCCTGAGTTCCGGGACAGCATGCTGTTTGCCCGCACAACAGATTGACCAGCGGAAAATCCTGTTTGGGCGGATAGTGTCATGTCAAGTCAAATATGATGGTTAAGTTGAAGTTATCCGTCTTCGTTCCACTTCGCCGGACAGGTTTTTTTGATTTTTTCAAAATAAAAAAAAGTAAGCATAGCCTTAGTTACATGAGTCTTTTTTTTATGAAGAAAAAACGAAAAAGAACAAAACTTGGGGCGTCATATTTGACTTGACATGACACTAACAAAAGCTGCTGTACCGGAACTCAGATTTAGGCCGTAGGCAGAGACCATA
>JAYENB010000060.1:0-22511 GCA_034721855.1 Bacteroidota bacterium | reverse complement strand
ATAAAGGTAACAAAAATATTTGTTTCAAGATAACTAATTAGTATCAACAAAAGTAACTCCTCACCGCAAAGACGCAGAGGCGCAAAGCGTTAAAATTGATTTAACCATCTTTTGCCCCGTTTAATTAGTGTCTGTCCATAATGTCCGATTTCTGCGTTACGCTCGTATTTAAAACAGTCATTTACGAAAGTAAACTCCTTGGTTTTAAATACTTCGCAAGCCTTGAACTCGAACATTATGACCCAGACACTGACTCTATTGACAAGCACTAATTAAGCTATATTTCATTCATTTTTTTCTTTCTTAGCGTCTCAGCGTCTCGGCGGTTACCATTGCAAGTGTCTGACTATTTACATTTCAAAAATAAAAAAAACATTCTCAGGTTATTATTTGTAGAAGCAATTTTACTTGTTTTTGTTGCATATACAATAGAGATTTTCTTGAAAATAGTGTCTTAAATTATCTGCGATGACCAAAATTTTCCGGGTGTTATTTATGCTAGTCCGCCTGTCATGGCCACAGTTATGACAAATGTATAATATGCTGGTGTTAAAGTGTGGGTTGTTGAAGTCCGGAGACCGGAGTCTGGAGACCGAAGTCTGGAAGAGGAGGTAAAGGCTATATTATCAAATCGTAACTACTCAGTGCTAAAATTAAAAAACAGACGCACACATTTTTCACCGCAGACGCAGACCTGTCTGTCACTGGGCAAGCTATGCCTGTCCGCAGTAAGGAACCGGTGGGCAGGAAAATGGAAAAATTGGTCACATAGGCAGTTAAGATCGGTTAAAAACGGTTGCGATATGTATTATTTCTTAAAACATCGATATTTCGTAAGTAACCATTATTAACAGTTGTTAACGGTTGTTAACCCCGTAGAAATTTTTCAACGGGGTTAATAGTTCAATTTACAAATTTCAAACCGTGAACGGTTACCATTATTCAGCCTTATGCCTATAAAGATAATATGGTTCTGTTTTCATGCGCAAAATCAGGCTATCGTGTGATGTGTTTTTCCTATTTAGATACCATCCTGTATTTTTATCTGTGTTTTCTTGTGGAACTTTCAAACTGATGTTGTAATGTCTTGTCAGGTACATCTGTATGCTCCAGTTATTGTAATAGAGGGTATCCGGAACATTTATTATTGTGTTTTCCGGAACAACTTCACCCATAGCATGTACATCCTGAAGCATACGTTCATGTCTGCTTGTTTGTCCAAATTTCATGCCTGTTAATACGATGGATGATAATAAAAAAAGCAGTGCAACGGTTATAAAGATATGTTTTGTTGTTGCGGACAAATTATGGATGAAGTGTTGTGCTAAAGGAAGACAGAAAATGGCTGCTGACAACGCAAAAAGGGGAAATGAAGGCATAAGGTAGAACCCACGCTGGACGGATGTTAACATCAGTGGAATCGATGCTGATAGTGCGATTAAAAGAAAAAAAGCTGACAAACTGAGATATGGTTGTGGAACAGCAACTTTTTGAACGCGTTTCCTGAATAAAAGCAAAATTAAAACCACCACTAAAACCGGTGATAAGTTTACCAGCAATGTCTTTAAAATAAAAAAACGTGATTCAACGGTTGGGTTTTCGGTTATTCTTTCTAACAGCCTTTCATTCAGATAAAAACTGAGGCTTTCATTTGCATCACCCCATTGTAAAATCAGCAGAAACCACAGTCCCGTCAGCAGAATAAAGCCTAATGTGGCAATGACATAAAAACGGATGTGTTTATCTTTAAAAACAATACCATACACCGGAATAATGACCAACGGAAAAATGCCGGGAATCCCTTTTGATAGAAAGGCCGCAAACACTGAAAGGGATGCCAGTACAAAATACAGGTATTTGTGTTTGTTGTTTTTCAGGAATTTCAATAAGCATAAGCATGCCAGCAGGTCAAACATCACCATGGTATTTTCAAGCAGGTTGTTTTGATAACACCAGCTTGTCATTGGAATCCAAATCCAAAACAGAACAGGTATCCACCAAAAATGATGCAGTTCAGTCTGTTTAGAAAATAGTGTTTTCCATACCAAGATGATCAACATGAGTGCAATGAACAAGGTGAAGAAAGAATACAACCGCTCAGTATAAATGGAATCTCCAAATAATTTAAAAAAAGAAGCCTGTATTGCATATCCCAGCGGAGGTTGTTCCATAAAATGCGGGGATCCGGCTCTCCACCACGTATCATTCAGGTGAGGAAACCATAAACTCCCATGCCCTTCCGCAAGGTTTTTTGCAACACACGCGTATTGTTGTCCGTCAATAAACATTCCGTCCTGTATCAGGATGGGTAAAACCAAAATAATAACAAAAGTCAGGCTTATTATCTGAAACGGTAAATGTTTATTGATATTCATGCCCCAATAATTAAATAATCAGTAATATTTTTATGTATGATATTGTCAACAATTTATGTGTGTGGTTGCAAAGAAAACAATTTATTCGTTTACACACGAAAAAACGATGAATAATTACCTGATTTTAATAATTGTTAGCCGCACGCAGTAAATAATAAAAAAACCGCCTCAAAATGAGGCGGTTTTCTAAGAATACTTTGTATGTTATGCAATTAGTCTGCCTTTTTAACATCGACAGCATTCATGCCTTTTCGTCCTTCGGATAATTCAAAAGTCACTTCATCGTCTTTATCAATTTCATCGATAAGACCACTAACGTGTACAAAATACTCTTTTTCTGATTCTACGTCTTTAATGAAACCATAACCTTTGGTCCGATTAAAGAATTTAACAATACCTTTGTTCATAATAAATACAATTAAAAATTAAAATTTAGTTCAAAGCAAAGATATAACAAAATACAATACATACAACATTATTTAAAAAAACTTTAAAATAATTTAAAAACCACAATCAGATAATTAAAGTTTTAGATTTTATTTAAAAAATAAATCCCGGTGGATATACATTTTTTTGCCGGTACCAATAGGCAGTATGCTTGTAAAACCAGTTCATTACAGGCCATTGCTCCTTCATTAATTTGGGATTGTCTTTTTGCCATTGCTCAAAGTTTTTCTTTAAAACAGAATCGTTTTCAAGCATTTGTTTTGCTTTTTGTTCCATGACATAAATTTCAGCGTATTCTTTTTGTTCAAAAATTGCGTTGAAATAGCCCCATTTTAACAGGATGGATATTATGTGTTTTAAATTACGCACGTGATGATAACAAACAAAAAATACAAAAGTTTAGCTCACAGGTTATTTAAATTTATTCAAATTCTACATCATCTGCGTACAAATCAAACTGTGGAAAAAACTCAATATCCCCGGATTTTACCTGTTTTTTAATGCTCTGAATAAATTCCATTTCTTCTTTGTAATGCGCTGTATGTTCCTCGCCTGCATGGTTGGTTTTAACTTTTTCAATCCATAGATCAATTCCTTCAACTGATAGTTTTTTCATTTCCAGACTGCCTGTCACAAGAGCCTTTTTTCCGATGTAAGAATTGTTGATTTTTTCATGATCATCAGGTAAATGAATTTTTACAAATTGATGATGATTGTTATCAATTAGCTTAAACCGCATCCATGAGTGTTCGCATACTTTATCAATAGTTCCTTCAATATAAGCTGCTTTTGCATCATAATATTCCGGATCAGCATAAATACTGGCAATTTTGAGGGTGTCAATGGTGTTTTGTTTATTTTGCCCGGTTTCGTGTTCCGGGTTCTGGATTTCGGGTTTATTGTTTGTTTTGGTGTTGTTTTGTTTGTCACTGCTGTTGCATGCGCTGATAAGCAGGCTCAACATGGCAATTAAAATAATTTGTATTTTTGTTTTCATAAATTTTGTGTTTAACAAAAACAAAGATATAGGTTTTATGGCAATTCCAAATGTTATTATGGAGATAATCCGATACCTTTGAGTTTGCATAATTAAAACATTAGACATTAAAAGTAAAAACAAGTTTTATATTACGTCCCATGGCTGGTATATATGAGCCAAAAGGCTTGTAATCAAGATTGAAAAGGTTATTGATACGCAACTGTAATTTTGGATTGCCCGGGATTTTTAGCGAGCGCAGTCCTGCTCCCAGATTCACAATGGCGTAAGCATCGCTTGGGATATATCCCCAAGGACCTCCATCGGTTCCTTCGGGGATGGAGGCAATGCGGTTTTGTGGTGCAGCATATTTTATTTCAGCTAAAAACCTAATTCCGCTTATTGCATTAAGTTTTTGCACATTGCTACGGTATTCTACACTGGATTTTCCCTGAAAAGGAGGAATGCCAAAAAGAGCATCATTGCCAGTTTGGTCGATGCCATAAACATAAGATCCGCCTGTGCTGATGTACAGGTTTTGTGAGCGTGAAAAAAGTCGGTTAACCTGATATGTCATGCTGAACTCGCCTCCTGTCAGTATGGCATCCGTGTTGAGGTAGGTGAAGTCAACATCGGCATCGCTTGTGTCGGGAGCCTCATTGATGTATCCTTCCATCTGATTTGCAAACAGAGCCAGGTCGTAACGAAATCTTGAATCTGATAAGCTTCCCCGAATCCCAATATCCAGGCTGTTGCTGTATTCGGGTTGCAAATCCGGGTTTCCCTTTTTTGTGCCTTTGCAGGAGATGATTTCGGTAAATAACTCTTCGGTAGTTGGCATGCGGAATGCCCTTCCCATATTGAGACTTAGATAAGATTTTCTCCCTACCCGATAGGATATTCCCGCATTACCACTTATTGACTGCCGGTTTTCCTCCTGCTCTTTTTTCCCCATTGTCTCGCCTTCGAATACGCGTGCCATATCAAATCTGATACCGGCAGAAAGCATGATTTTATCATTAACCTGGTAATCATCACTCATGAAAACGCCGGTGTTTTGCTGTCCTGCATTCTCGTATCCCTCAAGTTCCCCATGGCTGCCATCATAATAATCAAACAGTTCGGTGGGAGTGTCAAGAAAAAACAAAAAAGCATCTGTACCCAGATTGAGTTTGTTATTTTTTCCAGCGTTAAAAATCATGTGAGCCCTGCCACCACCGTAATTGTGCTTATAGTGAACCAGGTCGAGCTGGGAAATCTCATTTGTAATGGTGTTGTACTTGTATTTATAGTAATCCCGAAAACCATCATCGTAGTAGCCGTTCAATTGAAACTGTTCTGCAAACTTGCCAATATTCCATGTGTATTGCAATGCTGAATGAAAGTTTTCTTCCTTGTTTCTTATTTTTGTGAAGCGTTTTGTTGGCCCATTGAACCCCCTGGCTTTTCCCCAGTCTCCGTAATGATAATTTCCATATAGTCTGATTGTGTGGTTTTCTGCTGGTTTAATTCCTGATTTTATTGATATGTCACGGTCTTCAACATTGCTGTTTTCGGCTATGTCTCCATTCCCATACTTCATATTGTTTGTATGCCTGTATTTTCCCTGGATGCTTATACCAAATCTCTCACCCTTGTGACAGGCTTTCAGGTGTTCCAGGAATTCATTGTTGTTGGTGCCGTAACCGGTTAAAAATTTAGCATGTGTCCCAGAATCATCGAGTACGCCAGTAGTTTGGAAGTTGATGATACCAGAAATAGCTCCGCTACCGTAAATAACAGAACCGGGGCCTTTGATGATTTCAAATTTGCTGGCATCATATACATTCATTTTCTGACCGAAATAGCCCCCAGGAAAAGTACCTATGCGCCGGTTACCGTCAATCATCACGATCAGACGTTTTGCGTTTAATCCACGCAAAATCAGAGGTGAATGGTATTCCCACACCTGAGTGAATCCTGGGGTTGATGCCAGTACATCGATGAGATTGGATTGCATGTTGTTTTCAATATCATGATTATTTATGATGTTTGCCGAACGTGTGAGTTTATATAATTTCTGCTCGTACAAATTTGCTGAGACAATCACTTCATTTAGCTTGTTCTGTCTTGGGCTGAGCTTAATGATAATGCTGCTGTCTTTATGAATCCGGCGGATAGGAATGTCTTTTTTGTGGTAATTCAGGTGTGTGATCTGAATGTTGACATTTTGCTGTTGTTTCGTTTGGATGGTAAATTTTCCCTGGTCATCAGAGGTGGTACCTGTATTGCTACTTTTAATGCTAACTGCAGCAAATTCAACGGGTGTGCCATTTGTTTCATCCTGTATTTCTCCGTGTATTGTAACCTGAGCCTGTAAATCTGTATAGATAAACATGATTATTGAAAAAATACTAACACTGAAAATTCGCTTCATGGTAATACGATTTTGAGCAGGCCACTCGAATATAGGCAGCCTACTCATTGTCAATGAGAAAATTAATCCACATGATCCCAGTCAATTGCTATGTAACCTGTCGAAGTAGGAGCAGGGTCAGCCGGAAAATCGGTAACCATAAATTTTATGTATCGGTTTTCGCTGGTTTTAATGATATAAATGAGTTCATCTCCGGATGTATCATTGTTTGCTGCTTCTTTCCATCCATCACCAATAACAAGTTTAGCGTATTCTGAATTGACTTCGCTCCAGAGAGGTTTACCTGTGGTTCCGGTTTCAAGACCCCCTAAATCAAAGCTGTTGTCATCACCTGAAAAGTTCAGAGAACTCGTATTCAGGCTTGTCAATTGCTCAAACCCGGATTCTCCTTTGCATGTTGTATCCACTTCACTGTAGTTGATGGCCTGCACGTCATCTGCAAGTTTGACAAATGGTCTGCCTCCCAGGGTTCCATCCGGTTTTTCTGCTTTGATTGTGCGGATAACAATGTCTTCATTGAAATCTTCGACAGAAAGGGAATCCATGTTATTTGCTCCGCCAGGTTCACCATGGTATTCAAAATCAAAACCTACGCCTCCCGGATTTCTGCTTGCGCAAATCAAATATGGAGATTCAAGGGATGTGAATGTTTCCTGGTTGTTCTGGTCATCATCTTCTTCTTCATCTTTATTGCACCCGCTAAACAACAAAGTAGCGGTAATTGCTGCAATTAAAACTAATAGTATATTTTTATTTTTCATGATAAAATGAATTTTGATTATGGGACAAAATTGCATCATTAATGCACGTAAATCAATCACCAAATTAGATGAAATACTACTTCATGGAATGGCATGTTTAGGGGATGTTTTAATTGTTGTATCCATCAGGAGCATCAATAAGCCCATTGGTAACAGCATAAATGGCCATGGCTGCTACGCTGTTGATCCCAAGTTTTTTTGCGATGTTTCTGCGGTGTGATACCACAGTATGGAAACTGATAAACAATTCTTCTGCTACATCTTTCTGGGATTTCCCAATTGCCAAGAGGGATAGAACTTCTGTTTCCCGTTCCGATAATTGATAGTTTTCCGTTTTTCCTGATTGTCGCTTACACAATGATTTTTCCAATACTTTTCTGATTTGAGGTTCATCGTCAGACAAAAAAATGCAATCTGAAAATCGTTTACAATATTTGCGGTTGTAAAATGAAGATACAATACCGATTAAATTTGCAGAAGGAAATGAATTTGTAAATTGTTGCCATTTTCTGGGGCAGTTGCTTAATAAAACAGTGTTGATCATAACGGATTGAATATCTGTACTGTGAGGAATGTCAAGTGAATTTAAAGAAAAACAATCTTCAAAGAAAATTATTTTTGTGTTTGGTTTTATGGTGTCAACAATCCCTTTTATTCCGTGTTGAATCAATACGGAGGGTTCAAATACAACCATATTTATTTCACGATTCATCTAAGGTTCAAGCTGCTTTACAATGGGAATTAAAATGTAGTTTTCAATTTTTTCATGGATTTTTAAATCATCATCAAGAAAACTTAATTGTGTGATGATTTGACGGCGCAAACTGGTGTCATTCACATCCCCTTCAGGAAGATATGCTATAAGCAACAACTTAATATCATTCAGTTTATCGTTGATGTTGCTGTGATGCTTTTGATAAATATTGACAGAAAATTTTTGAGGGTTTGTGCTTGTGGTTTTGGGATTTTGCAGTGTTTTAATGTAAGGAAATACCGTTTTTTCCTCATATTCAAAATGCGCATCTACTTCCTTTTTGTATTCAAGGTAAAATTGTTCCAACATTTTAAATGTATTTGTTTTATGCAATTCAATAAGTTCATCAATTTTAAGGCTCAGAAAAGGGTAGATTTCGTTTGTGTAAAATGCATGTGAGCACTGCAAGAAATTTATCAATGGATTTAAATCATTTTGATTTGGTTCGTGAGATTTTATGGAGGGGTATTCAGGGCTTATGTATAAGTTAAATATCAACATGAGTAATTCAGGGCGTACACCATATTTTTTGGCTGTTTCTTTCAGACTGTCTTCGCCGCATCCCAGTCTAAAATTGAGTCTTTCCAACACCGATACCAAGACAGGATAGTCTGATAGTATTTTTGCCAGTTTTATGTCTGAATTGAGTAACCTCATTATGATGATAAAAACACACAAAGAAACCTGATTTTTTTATTTATTTCAATCCCCAAAAGTTGGTATTTTTATTGTTACTTATGGCATAAAAAGCGGTGAGGATAAAAAGTTTTGAATGGTTATGTTCTAAAGCAAAGCCAGCATATCCAAATCGAATGTGTTGTACTGTCCCCGAATTATTGTAGTAATGCTTTCTGATAATTGTGAAATCGTTGTTGCTACCGGATATTTTGAACCATATTTTAAACTTTTAGGTAAAGATAAAAAAATTTGGTGTATTTTATGGATGCAATTATCAGATGCAACAGAGTTAACATGTGGAGGGGATGCGATTTATCGCATCCCCCTCCAAAATTAACGCTCACTAACTAATAACATAGATTTATAAGCCGACGGTCCATCCAGTGGTCCAGTCGCTGCCTGCACCTATTTTGTTTGTGCTTACAAAGTAGGTGTCAATGTCTGACGGGTTGGTGCCGCCATCAAACGTGGTGGAATGAGTGGATGTAAAATTGTCAATTGTTACGTTGTTGCTGGCTTCAATTTTTTCGTTGTCATCAACTGACGGGCCATCAGGGTCATCAATTTCTTCGCCACCATCCATGATGGTTGAAACAGAGTATTTAATGGGCACATCAGTGACATCATTGGAAATATATGCATAGTCCACATTGAGCTCATCGTTGTTGAGGTTTGTGAGGGTCTGGTTGTGTTCAATATGGATGCTGCGTTTATGAAACCCGGTAACAATTACATTGTAAATTTCTGCTTTGGTACCTTCACGCAATTTCATGCCGTAAGTGTCAGTAAATCCGTTGCCTATGAGTGTTATGTTGGATAATACAGGCGATGAAAAAGGGGTTGTGGAATTGTCATTTTTATTGTTGTCGGCTTCAATGCCACGGTCGCCGTTATCACCACCCTGGTTGGCCAGCCAGAATTGCCCTTTGCCACGCCAGCCTTCAGTCCAGTCGAAGGAATCATCTTTAGAGTGTGTAGATACCAGGTATGAAGCATTTACTGTGCCACCAAAAAATTCAAAACCATCGTCAGCGCTTTTGTAAGATTGCAGGTGGTCAACTGTGGTGGTGTTTCCTACCGAATAAAATGCAAAGCCATTGGCTTCATGCTCTTCATCAAAAGCAATGCCTGAATATTCAAGGCGTATGTATTGCAATATTCCGGAGTCATCGTTATCGTTGTTTCCCCCGTAGGTTGTGTTGCCGACTTCTGATACACCTGTGCCGCCTTCCGCGTTGATGGTAGCTTTTCCGCACACCATGATGCCACCCCAGTCGCCCGGAGCCGGAGATGCAGCATCAGAAGTAAAAACAATGGGTTTGGAAGCTGTGCCTGAGGCATTGATTTTTCCGCCCTGTTCTATGAGCAGGTAAGATGTTTTTGACGCATCAGCTTCAATGGTTACCCCTTCATTGATGATTAGGGTTGCACCGTCTTTGACATGAACAGCACCGTCGAGTTGATAGGTGGAATTGGCATCAAGTGTGACATTTTTGGAAATGTCGCCCCAAAGACGTGTGCCGTCAAGCCCACCTGTGGGATCTTCTTTTTCGTCTTTTTTACAACTTGTGGTGAACATAAGCAATGCAGCCGCTACGGCCATGATTAGTGTTGACAATTTGTACATTTTCATTGTTTTTGTTTTTTGCATTTGAATTAATAAATAGTTTTTATTGTTTGATTTTGTAACTTATTCCCATGGTAAACCACATACCTGTTTTGTACCGGTTTACTTCTCTTTCGCCTGCACGGATGTAATTGCCATCATCGGTATCCACAATATCCTGAACAAACACACGTTCTGCGTTGAGTAAATTTCTTGCAGACAGATTGAATTCCCACCGTTCATTGATGCTTGTTTTAATCATTGCATCCACGCTGTTGAAAGGCATTTCATGAATGTCTCCTTTTCCACCATCTCCCACAGCGTAAATGCGTTTACCATACACATTGTACATAAGAGAAACGTCTGTTTTAAATCCTTGAAGATCCAGAATGTTGTACCTTACATCTGCATTGACAAGGTAAGGACTGGCACCTTGCATGGCATGATTTTTAAAGGTATTGGATGAGTTTTGATCCAGTTCAATTTGTGTGTGTATGTAGGAAGCATTGATGCCTGCTGCAAGTTTATCCATTAGCTTTTTCTTGATTTCCATTTCCAGGCCGAACACTTTTCCGCCTTTGGCATTTCGGTAGGTATATTCCATGCCACCACCCTGGTTGAGTGAAATGCGTTCGATGGGTGATTTTAGTATCTTTCCATAAGCCGCCAGTGAAATCAGTTCTCCGATAGCCGGAAATACTTCATATTTTACATCCGCATTGTAATTATCCGCATTCTGGATATTTTCGTTACCAAACGTAGTTGCACTGCCGTATGATGGACGGTAACGAAAGGGGGCCATTTCTAGGAAACTGGCACGTGTCATGGTTTTACTCACAGCAAAACGCAGATTTGAATGTTCCGACAAGGTATATTTCAGGTTCATGGCAGGAAATATATCCAGGCCGTAAATGCTGTTTTCCCTGTGTCGAGTGTCAAAGTATGCAATGGTCTGATCGGAAAATGCGCCGCGCAAACCGATGTTTAAAAACAATACAGGGGTGATGTTGTAATTCCATTCGGCATACGAAGCAACGATATGCAGACTTGCCCCGTAACTGTCCCTGTTTTGTGTGTTGTTATTGATAAATACACTTGAATCAGCAAATGCAGCGTCATTGATGTTGTTGGTAACATCAATGTCATACGGATTGGGGGTAAAAATCCCGTTTTCCGGATTGGCAACACCTGCGGTTTCACCAGACATGCCATCCACATTATAGAAATACATGTAAGAATTGAGATCCCTGTTTTTGCTCATGCCCTGTATGCCCACCTGAATGTTGTTGCAAGTGTGAGCGTTTTCTGTTTTTCCCAATTCATAGTTTACATGTACACCTCCGGATAAGGTACTGTCTGCCATATCAGAAAAATAGCGGTATGTTTCACCCTGATTCAGTGTAAACAACGTATAATACTGATACGGAATGTTGTCATCGCCATACGTGCTTTCGCTACGTTCATACACTACATTACGGCGGTCGGGTTCTGTGCTTATGCCCCTGGAATACGAAGCATCCCAGGACAAATTCAGTCTTTTTCCGAAATCATGATCTCCTTGCAACTGATTTGAGAGTAAACTGTGTTGGTGATACATCATATTTCTGACAAATAAATCATAACCTTCCCCGTCGAAACCTGTTTTGTCCGTCAGTTGATTGTCGGAGTTGTTCAGGTAAATCAGGTTATACCCAATTTTATGGTTTTTGTGTTCCCATGTTACGGCTGCCAGGTTGGAAAAAGATGTGCTGTATGTGTACTGGTCAAAAACAAAGGACTGTAACGTAGTGCCATCGGCTTTCATTACCATGTCGTTTCCCTGAAAAAATGCATATCCATTGCTGTATGATGATGAAAAAACAGCACCTATGGTATGATTGTTGGATAGATGCCATGATTTACCGCCGGAAATGCCAATGCTCAGATCGGGTTTTGCATTTGTTTGTTGGAAGTCGAAATCCGTTGAAAAGGGATCAGACCCGAAATAATAATCTGTATTGATGTTGTTAATGTGGCTCAACGCTTCGGGTGTGTGATTTACTTTTTCACTGGTATTGTGCCCGAAATATAATTCCGATGGTGTTTCTGCCATCTTAAACGCATTGAATGTTGTCTGTGTGTTGATTTTTGTTCCGGCTTTGATTTTCAGGAACCCTTTTTCAGGGTAATCTTTGGTTTGAATATTAATCAGTGCTCCTGAGTAATCGGCATAGTCTGAAGCAGCGTAGATTTTCTGTACATCAATGCTGCTGATGATGTTTACCGGAAACATATCAAGGGGCAATAAGCGTTTTTCGGGATTTGGGGATGCTATCCCGGAGCCATTAAGTTCGGTTTTGTTGTATCTGTCACCGAGGCCACGTACAAACACATTGCGTTTTCCAATCATCGAGATTCCACTTATTTTTTTTACGCCGCCGGCCACATCGGATATGCCTTTCTCTGATAATTCCTGTGCTCCGATGGATTCCTGGATTTTCCCGGCTTTTTTTTGTTCCATCAGCAGCAGGTTCTCGTTTTCCCTGTTGGCCTTTGCTTTGACTTCTACCTGTGCCAATTTTGTGGCCATTTCTTGCATCACAATGTTAAGATTCTTCTCTTCTCCTGGTTTTACCCACAAGGTATATTCCTGTGTGTCGTAAGAAAGAAAAGAAACCTTGAGTGTAATGTACCCCGATGGGCATTCAAGGGAAAAGTTTCCATAAAAATCGGATGTTGTTCCGGTTGTTGATGATGGAATAAACACATTAGCACCGATGATGGTTTCCCCTGTTGCCTTGTCTATGATGTTCCCTTTGATTACTGCTTTCTTTGTAGATTCCTCTCCCGGAATAAACGAATCAGAGTGATTTGATTTTTGTGCTGATAATGTACATGTTATCAGGATGGCCGTGGTTAATGTTAATAATGTTTTCATAAATTAATTTTTTATAATACTGGCAAATCTAAAGCAGCAAGCTTATGTAAACTGAATCCTATTGTTACGTAATTATTAAACTTTGTTTTACTGGAAAAAACGGATATACATAGTAACATGTCTTTATTGATGGGGCTTTCAGTGACTTATCAACATGCATGGAGATTCGTAAAACGGGCGAAAAGATTTAACATTGGTTTAATATCAATTTAACTTTTATGTTGATTATATGGATTAATATCAAACTCAAAATTATAATATGCTTTATCCATGCATTTACCAACCATATTGATCATTGATGATGAGCGGGACGTACTTGAGTTTTTGAGTTACAACCTGAAGAAAGAAGGCTTTCTTGTTTTTACAGCCACAAATGGAAAACATGGCCTTCAAAAAGCCATTGATATAAAAGCTGACCTGATCATTTTAGATGTGATGATGCCTGGAATTGAAGGCATGGAAGTATGTGAAAAGATTCGAAAAATCCCATGCGTGCAGGACAGTTTAATTGTTTTTCTGACGGCACGCAGCGAGGACTATTCGCAAGTAGCAGGATTTGAAGCAGGTGCTGATGATTACATTGCAAAACCAGTAAATCCAAAAATATTGATCAGAAGGATAAACGCCTTGCTCAAGCGAAGACAAGTGGAACTGGATCATGAAAAGGCGATGAAAAGGAGTGATCCGCAAAACATCATAATTGACGATGAAAAATATGAAGTCCACTATTCAGGGAAAAGTTATATACTGCCACGTAAAGAATTTAAATTATTAAGTTTGCTGATGTCCGAGCCGGAAAAAGTGTTTACACGAGATGAAATATACCGTGAAATTTGGGGAGATACCATTGTAGGCGATAGAACCATTGATGTTCACATCAGAAAATTAAGAGAGCGGTTTGGTTCACACCACATTGTTACTGTAAAAGGTGTGGGATATAAATTTTTGGATTAGCCAACAATTGTATTCATGTTCTTGAGATATTGTTTGATGAAACGAACCAGATATCATCTTTTCCATGGTTGTCATCGTAAATATCTTTTTAAATCCTGATGAATCCTTACATTCAAAGACTAGGAAAACTTGGAACATTATCTTTGCCCGGGTGAGAAATGAGTGGGGAATGAGTGGGGAATAAGAGGGATAATCTAAGAAAATGTAATGACATTTGGTTCTGAATAAAATCTTTTGTATCTTTAAACTTTTATTATGATTTTTAACATCAATTAAAAAAGATGTTAATGAAGGTGTTTAAAAATAAAAGATATACAGGCAACCAGTTATGTTTTATGACGTCTGTATTTATGTTGGAATAAGATTAGTAAATTGTTAAAAATGAAAAGTGAGCGATGATATCGTTATGGTGTGGTATAGGACATATAAATATCTGAATCAGTAATAAATAACATACTCATTATGGTAAAAATATCAAAGCCACTGGTAATTGCATGGATAGTAGTACTGATATCTATGCCATTTACAGTGTATTCTCAAAATTGTGGTGGTGGCGGAACTTTAGTTAGTAATCTGGTAATGTTACCGGATTTTCAGACCGTAAACGTCAATACTGGTGAGAGATATACGTTTGAAGCCTATGATTTTACGACGTATGTCGTTTCGTTTTGCCAGGGGGGAGCCAGCACCACGATGGATACCCAGCTTGAAATTTGTGATGAATTTGGAACCATTGTTTATGCTTTTAATGATGATCATTGCGGTTTTGGATCTGAAATTACCTGGACATGCAATGCCACGGGCACGTACAGCTTTGTAATACACGAATATTATTGTCAGGATGACGGAGCAGATGCAGGGATATTAGCATACAAAACCATGACACCCCCAAATGAACAGGATTGCCTGGGAGCATTGCCATTATGTAACACTGTTAATTCTCATCCAGTTTCAGCCTCAGGGCAGGGGAACTATGTTGACCTGTATGATTTTAATGCAAATGATGGCATGTCTGTTAGTACTTGGAATTGCCCCAATTGCTTAGTAACAGGAGAAGACAATGATATGTGGTACACCTTTACTGTGCAATCAGGAGGTTCATTGGAAGTTATGATCACTCCTAATAATTCAGGTGACGACTATGATTGGGCACTTTTCGATCTTACTTCCGCTTCATGCTCAGATTTAATGGATTATAGCTCTAATCCTCCGGTGCGTTGTAATTATTGTTTAAATGCCGGCGAAACCGGTATGGGGCCAGGCACCACTACATGCGAAGGGCCAAACGGTTGCTCTCAATACAACAGTGCCATGGCAGTATCAACAGGTGAAACCTATGGTATAATTGTCAATAATTTTTCAGGTTCTACAAGTGGTTATGATATTGATTTTGGAGGAAGTACAGCATCAATTGTAGATGTCACTGGCCCTGAACTGGAGAGCATTGTTTATCCGCCTATTTGTGGATCATCAAGCTTAACAATACAAATGTCGGAGCGAATTTGGTGTACGGGTACTGAACCGTCTGATTTTATAATTACCGGACCTGAAGGCGAATATACCATTGATGAAGTATGGAGCGAGGTGTGTCAGGCCGGACTCAATTCATCTTATGGAGATACCTATTATGATGATGTCTGGACACTGGAGCTGGGGGACTATTTGCAACACACAGGAAATTATACCCTCGAATTGGTGACCGGAGGAGTAGATGATGTCTGTCAAAATGGCTCTTTGGCAAGCACACTTAATTTTTACATTGATGGGGTAGATGCTACAGCTTCTGTAGTTAATGGAGTTACTTGTGCCAGTGATTCCAATGGTTCGGCTATGGTTGACAGCGTTGGAGGAGGCACGCCTCCATATACATATTTATGGTCGAATGGAGAAACCACAGCCACTGCTACCGGTCTGCATGGCGGGACAGCTTATGTTACGGTTACTGACAGCACAGGCATTTGCAGCGATATTGTTGAAGTTGATATTCCATCACCACCACCCATTCAGGTGGAGGCAGGAGATGATCGTATAATATGTGATGGAGCTTCGACAGTGTTGGGAGGATCACCGACAGCAACAAGTGGCAATCCGCCATATATTTTTGACTGGACGCCGGCAGGCTCTCTGGATAATGCTGCCAGTGCAAATCCAACAGCTACACCAACCACTGATCAACAATATGTCGTTATTGTTGAGGATATGGACGGATGCCTTGGAGCGGATACGGTTTTCGTTGAAATTGATCCGCCAATGGACCTGAGTTTTAACGTTGTTGATGCACAATGTTATGGAGAAGCCAGCGGTGAGGCAACCGTTAGTGTTACCGGTGGAACATTGTCTTATTCTTATAGCTGGAGCCACAGTCTTGGTTCATCACCAACAGCAACAGGGTTGCAGGCAGGCATTACATATACGGTTACTGTTCAGGATTCCGTTGGGTGTATTGAATTTGCAGATGTAGAAGTCGGAGAACCGGATGAATTGCAACTTAATGCGGATGTTACCGATTGTGCCTGCGGATTTACCAATGGTGAGATTGCACTTTCCCCATCCGGTGGAACTGCACCTTATGAAATTAATTGGGCAACCGGTGATAGTGTACCTGTAATTTCCGGCCTTGCTCCAGGATATTATCCAGTTACATTAACCGATGATCATGGTTGTGTATTGACTGATTCTATATTTGTAGGTGCAACAGGAACCAATACAGTTACATTACAACAAACAGATTTTATCCTGTGTTATGGCGAAACCACCGCTTCGTTAGAAGCTGATATGCCTGACGGGTATATGCCGTTGACTTTTGATTGGTCTGGTTCTTTGTCAACAGGGCCAACAGCAACGGGATTGGGTGCAGGTATGTATTCCGTTAGCATTACTGATACTTACGGATGCTCCGGGGAAGCCAGCCTCGAAATCACGCAGCCTCCGGTGTTGGGATTAAATATTATTCCATCGGATATTCATTGTGCTGATGGAGGAAACGACGGAGAGGCTGAAGCCATTGTCAACGGAGGAACACCACCGTATTCGTATTTGTGGTCAGAAGGATCAACAACAAGTGTTGTTACCGGATTGGCAGCAGGAAATTATTCTTTGACAGTTACAGATGACAACGGATGTGCGGCGACAGGAAATTGTACAATCTACATCCCTGATGATCCTGTACAAGTGTACGTTAGCACAGGCAATGTTTCCTGCCCGGGCGGGGCAGATGGTTCTGCATCCGCTACAGCTATGGGCGGCACGCCTCCGTATCATTATATATGGTATGAAGGTGGTGGAGCCATTGCTAATGGAGAAAATCTGACCGGATTACCAGCAGGAGATTATTCGGTTGAGGCCCTGGATAATTACGATTGTAGTGATGTTACAAGTTTTGTGCTTACTCAACCTCCGCCAATTATTATTGAAACAGCTGTCCAGGAAGCCAGTTGTCGTGAATACGATGATGGTGAAGCCGCCATATCTGTTTCAGGGGGAACTCCACCGTATGAGTATGAATGGTCAAATGGAGATACTGTCCCGGCAATTCAGGAGTTGTTGTCTGGTAATTTTTATGTTACAGTTGTCGATTTTAATGAATGCGTTGAGATTACCAATGTGTTTGTGCCTGAAAATCCAAGATTATGCCTTAGCATACCAAATGCTTTTACGCCAAACGGTGATGGGGTAAATGATACTTGGGTAATTGAATATATCAATGAATACCCGCGTGCCAGTGTAAGTGTGTATAATCGCTGGGGGCAAAAACTTTATGATGCACAAGCTGGTGATGAACCATGGGATGGTACGTATAACGGAAAGAAATGTCCAGCAGGGGCATATACTTATGTTGTGGACCTACATAATGAAATCGAACCGTTTACAGGGGCCCTTATGGTTGTGTATTGATATGTTTGTTTGTAATTATTCAGTGTAAATATAAAAAATAAATAAACATAAACAAAAGTAATTACTCACCGCAGAAACTACACGAATGCACGAATGCGTGATAGCACGATAGCACGAATGAACGATTGCATGAGATTTCAAGGGATATACCTTTATTTTTTCCTGAGTTCTGAATATTTCTCCCTATCATGCCATCACCCCATCGCCAACTCGTCAACTCGCCCCATCGTGAATTCATGCTGTCGTTTCATCGTCCCATCGCCCTATCGTGCTTTCTCGCTATCGTCATTTCTCAGCGTCTCCGCGATAAAAGCCGGTAACAATTGCATGTACCTGACTATTTATCAGTGATTAATTATTTAGGTTTTTGATATTCCCTTCAAATTGCTTGTAATATTCCTGGTAATTGTTGTATTTATCGCTTATTTTTCAGAAATTAGCAGATTGACAACCAACCATACAGATTTATGAAACACATACTTTATTTTATGTTAATTGTTGGTGTTTTTGCAACGGCATGCAATCAGCAGACAAAAAAAGAAAATAATATGGAAAAGAGTCCAATTTGTGAAACAATGGTAACTGAACTTATCGATTCGCTGAAAAAAGCTCATCCCGGGATGGATGCCATGCGCATTGAAAAAGGGGTGCAGCAAGCAGCTTCACTCTGGCGTGAGAGCGATGGTGATGAACAAACTTTTAAAAACTTTGTGGCTGAAGCTTTCATCAGCAATGCTGAAGAACGGAGCGCCGCCCTACAAAAACTGCAGCGCAATTTTGAAATCCTCAATGGCTACTTCCACCGCATTGATGTGGATTTGCAGGAACCACTGCATCTCGATATGGGCGAATTGTATGAGCTGGATTACAAATTTGGCAGCTATGATGCCTCTTCCCACCTGCAGGAAGACATGTATGCCAACAAACTGGCCTTTTATGTGGCCCTGAACTTCCCGGCATACAGCTTAGAGGAAAAAATGGAGTTCGGCGAAAACTGGACCCGCAAGGAGTGGGCTGTTGCCCGTGCCGGTGACAATTTTGATTCCCGGGTTCCGGCAGAGCTACTTCAGGCCATTGCCAAATCCACCACCGAATCAGATACCTACATTTCCGAATACAACATTTTTATGGGCTATCTGCTCAATCAGAAAGGCGAAAAACTCTTTCCCGAAGACCTCAAACTCATTTCCCACTGGGGCCTCCGCGATGAGCTTAAATCCCATTACGGTGAAAAAACACAGGCTGCCCAGGAAATGATTTACCAGGTGATGTTGCGCATCATTTCCCAGGAAATTCCGCAGCAGGTGATCAATGCTGGTGAATATGAATGGAATCCTTATGATAATGTATTGTACAAAGACGGCAAAGAGGTGGAATTTGACAAAGAACCTTATACGCGGTATGAACATTTGCTCAGCAATTTCAAGGCCATGAAAGCGGTAGATCCATACACCCCCTTATATCCAACATACATAGACAGGGCGTTTTCCCAGAACATGGAAATCACTCAGCCTGAAGTTGAGCGGTTGTTTCGCGATTTCATCAGCTCAGAAACCGTTAAGGATGTGGCAGCGCTTATTTCTGAGCGTCTGGGCAGGGATTTGCGTCCCTATGACATTTGGTATGATGGTTTTAAGGCCCGCACCGGGTTTTCAGAAGACGATTTGGATGAAATTACCGAAAAGCGATTTCCCAATCCCGGGGCTTTCAACAAAGCAATTCCCGGTTTTCTCAAACAACTCGGTTGGGATAATGACAAAGCAGAATGGATTGCCTCAAAAATCGTGGTTGATCCCGCCCGCGGAGCCGGTCATGCCTGGGGCGCCGAAATGCACGAGGATGTGTCTCACCTGCGTACCCGTATCCCCGAAACTGGTATGAAATACAAAGGCTACAACATAGCGGTGCACGAATTTGGTCACAATGTAGAGCAAACCATCACCCTGCATGATGTGGATCACTATTTTATGCATGGCGTACCCAACACTGCTTTTACCGAGGCTGTGGCTTTTATGTTCCAGTCCCGCGATCTGGAGCTGCTGGGGATGAACAACGAAAATCCCAGAGCTGAAGCCCTGTCCACCCTTGATAACTTCTGGTCTGCCTACGAAATCATGGGCGTTTCCATTGTGGACATGGAGGTCTGGAAATGGATGTACACGCACCCCGAAGCTACTCCGGAAGAACTTGCCGTAGCCGTGCAGGATATTGCTATGGAAGTCTGGAATCAATATTACGCCGACATTTTTGGTGTGGCAGATTCACCCATTCTTGCCATTTATTCGCACATGATTGATGCGCCCCTTTACCTTTCAAATTACCCACTGGGTCATCTGATTGAATTTCAGATGGAAGCATATATGAAAGACAAGGAATTTACTGAAGTTCTGACAAACGCCCTTACGCAGGGACGCCTGATTCCCCAACTCTGGATGAAAGGCGCTGTTGGCGAAACATTGTCAGGGGAGCCGCTCATCAAAGCTACTGAACATGCTCTGAAAGAAATGGATGTGGTTATTCCCTCAGGGAGTTAAAAATGGTTAATAAACGAGTTTATTTGTGATTCTGTGCTTGCCCATGAAACAACAAGGCGGACGCATGAGTGCGTATCACTGATTTTGTTCCAGACAAAAAATCTGTAATCCTGTTCCAGTTTTTTGATCAGAGTATTTGGGAACACAGGAAATAGCTGATTGGATTCCGGGGCGTAGCAAAAATTGAAACCTGCCGCTGCAATGCCGTTACTTAATTTTGCTGCCAGTAGGTTGGCATATTCGGCAAGGTCGAAATAGAGGTTATTTTCAAACATACTTATGAATTGAATCCCGAGGAACCTGCCTTTGGCAAGCAATGCCCCTTTTTGTTTGAGGTTGTATCGAAGAAATGGTTTCAGGCTGTCGTTGACAATGATCAGGGCTTCGCCCATCATAAATCCGTTTTTGGTGCCGCCAACATAAAAAGCATCTGCCAGGGAAGCCAGTTCAGGCATAGAGATGTCATTGACCGGGGATGTTATTGCCATGCCAAGGCGGGCACCGTCAATATACAGCAGTAAATTGTGTTTGTCGCAGGTTTCACGTATGGCATGCAATTCTTTCTTTGTATATACGGTTCCGGCTTCTGTAGTATTGGAAATGAACACCATTTTCGGGTGTACCATGTGTTCAAAAAAGTGCTCAGCAACCACGTTTTCAATGTCTTCGGGGTATAATTTCCCATCTTTTGTGTGAACGGTGTTGATTTTATGCCCGGTGGATTCCACGGCACCGGCTTCATGGGTAGCAATATGTGCCATGTCGGTGGCGATGACAGATTCATGCGGTCTCAGTACAGCCGATATCATAACCATATTGGTTTGCGTACCGCTGGTCAGGAAATGTACATCAACAGATTCATTGTGAATCAGGTTTTTGATGATGCTCACTGCTTTTTCACAATACACATCTTCACCATATCCATCACATTGCCCGTGGTTGGATTTTTTTATGGCTTCTGTAATTGCAGGATGACAGCCTTCGCTGTAATCATTGAGAAAACTGTATTTCATTACACGGCATTTTGTTTGGCGCTAAGATAAAAAAATTAAATTAAAACATATGTAAATAAAACTTGACAAAATGAAAAATATACATTACATTTGTGCCGTAACCAAAATGGATAAGTTATGAATTCTCGATTTTTATTTCCGTACAAATTTAAAATTGCAGGTTTAATTCTGTTGATTCCCGGCTTGATACTGGGGGTTATGAGTTTCTTTTTTAATTGCGAATCAAGTTTGCTGGATTGGAAGGTGTTTGCCATTGCTGATGCAAGTTTTCTACGGGGCGATGTTTATTTCCAGATGGTTGAAAACAACGTTACCAATGAGTTGGCCGGTATTTTGCTGATTGTTTCCCTGGTATTTATTGCTTTTTCACGGGAAAAACAGGAAGATGAATACATATCAAAAATAAGGCTGGAATCTCTGCTGTGGGCAACCTACATCAATTACGGTATTTTGGTGTTATCGCTGATATTTTTGTACAATTTTGCCTTTTTCTGGGTGATGATTTTCAACATGTTTACGTTGCTGATCATTTTTATTGTACGGTATTACATTATGCTGAATAAAATGAAAAGGGAAATGACACATGAAGAATAATATAAAAGTAGAACGGGCAAAGCATGATATGACACAGGCGCGACTGGCAGAACTTGTCAATGTCAGCCGGCAAACCATCAACGCTGTGGAAAAGGGAAAATACAATTTATCAACCGTGCTTGCCCTGAAAATTGCCAGGGTGTTTGACACCAGTGTGGATGCGATTTTTGAGCTGGAAGAGGACGACCTGAAAAAGCGATGATTTGCAGGTTACAGCCCTGTGATTATCTGATGCAATGATTTTGAAAATCTACTTTACAGATTGTCCAGTTTGATATCAATGCTTTTGGGATTGTCTTCAATATCACCAAATTCCAGATGGGTAGTGGCTCCTTGCATAAGTGGGTGTGCTTTCAGAGCGGGTAAGACAGCTTTGAAGAGGGTTTCGGCATTTCTTCCATACATGTACAAAAATCCGTCCGAATTATCCATTGCCAGTTCATGCCCATCGTAATAACCAAGGTGGTAACCATTCACAGTATATTTATTTAACATCAATTTCTTAGTTTATACATTTTTATAATTTCTAATTGACCTAATTGACCTAATTGACCTAATCAATACCCAAATCCCAATGTGTAAAATGTTAACT
>JAYENB010000059.1:0-4652 GCA_034721855.1 Bacteroidota bacterium | reverse complement strand
CCCCAATGTAAATATTAATCCGATCAGTCAAGAAATATCTGTATCATTCTCACATTCTGAAAAGAAACAAGTTATTTTAGAAGATGTTTTAAACTTACTCGATAAACTCACAAAACAAAAAAAGATCATTTGTGTATTTGATGAGTTCCAGGATATTTTTCGAATTGATACAAATTTAGACAGAATTTTAAGAACAATAATTCAAGACCATCAACATGTAAATTATGTGTTTTTAGGGAGTGAAGAATCAATGATGAGATATATCTTTGAAGATGTAAAATCACCTTTCTATCATTTTGGTCATGTCATGAATCTAGAACCAATCTCAGAAACTGACTTTAAAAAATTCTTAACGCTTAGATTTAAGCACTCAAACGTTAAAATTGCGCCTAAACAAATTGAGGAAATTATTGATTTCACCCAAAGTCATCCATATTACACACAACAATTGGCTTTTAATGTATGGAATAACATTGTAATTCGTGGTAATAAAGTCCCAATTGTGAAAGAAACGATTGACCAAATTGTGCAAAACCATGACAATGATTACGAGCGTTTATGGCAAAACTTAAATAATACAGACAGAAAGTTACTTAAAGGGTTAGCCCTTTATAACGACAGTCCGCTTACTTCCGAATTTGGTGCTAAAACAGGCATTTCTGCAACCAGTACTGTTTTAAGTGCTATTAAAAAATTAATTCAAAAATCATATTTAATAAAACTTGAAAAGAAATATAAGATTGAAGATCCGTTTTTTGCGAATTGGATTCGATCTTTTACCAGTTAAGGAAATTGTAGAGGAGTAGAGGTGAAAAAAACGAAGATGCATGGTTGCGTGGACGCTGAATACCTTTCTGCTTTCAATAATGACACAGGCTACCCTTTGTACCGGCATAACCCCAAAGCCATTGCAGCAGTGCGTTTTTTAAGGCATCTGTACCCGCAGCAACAACTCATAAGCGCCATTGCGGTGCTGTTTGTTCCCTCGGTGCTATTCTGGAGTTCCGGTCTGCTTAAGGATTCCCTAACCTTCAGTTTTACACTGCTGAGTATGATAAGCATATACCGCCTGCTCATTAAACCCAAAAACTGGATGCGGTACTTTTTTTACCTGACAGTTTTCCGTTATCAAAGGCAAAGCATGATTTTATAATCATCTCCTTTTATTATGGCAGATATGACGGGTGCTTGACAAGTGTTTTTTGTCCCAGCAATTGTCGGTGATTTTTGGGGGATGGAAAATTACAAACTAATTTTTTATCTTTACGCCTATGCAAAAAATCATCACAACAGGCGACTGGTTGTTGCTCCCGATTTACCTGATGATCATGCTGGTGATAGCGGCTATGTACCGGGGCAGCCTGAAAGATGAACAAGACAAAAAGTTCTTTATGTGGGGACTGTGGGCCAAGCTGGCTGGCGGGCTTGCCTTTGCCCTGGTGTATGTATATTACTATGGTGGCGGGGATACTACCAGTTACTGGCATTCAGCAAATTGTTTGATTAACCTGGCGGGGGAAAATTTTCACGCGTTCTGGAAACTCATGACCGGCAGCATGGACGCTGAATACCTCTCTGCTTTCAATCATAACACAGGCTATCCTTTGTACCGGCATGATCCCAAAGCTTTTGCTGCAAACCGTTTTCTTGTACCATTTGTGTTTTTGGGAGCGAAAAAATTCCTTGTGAGCACCCTGGTGCTTGATTTTTTACTGTACTTTGTGGTGTTTCGTTTTTACCGCTTCCTGCGCAGGCTGTATCCTGATCAACAACTTGTTACGGCCATTGCTGTTTTATTTATTCCATCAGTGTTGTTTTGGGGATCCGGTTTACTGAAGGATTCACTGACATTTAGTTTTACCCTTTTGAGTATAATAAGTCTATATTATCTGATTATTAAACCAAAACATGTGTTCCGTTACTTTTTATACCTGCTTTTTTCTGCCTACATTGTAATAAGCATCAAGCCTTACATCTTTTTTGCCCTGCTGGCGGCTGCCCTTGTCTGGGCCATTGTGCAATACACAAAAAACATCAAAGGCGCCTTTTTGCGTTTTGTGCTCATGCCGGTGCTCAGCCTAACAGTGCTTGCCGGTGGTATGTTTGCCTTCTCACAGCTCAGCGGTGCGGTTGGTGGGTATTACAGCGATATGGATGCCATGGCTGAACAAGCAGTCGTTATCCAGGACGACCTGACACGGGATTATTACGGCGGCAATTCCTTTGACATTGGTGCTTTTGAACCTACATTAGGCGGCATGCTTAGCAAGTTTCCTCAGGCCACGGCAGCAGGACTGTATCGCCCTTACCTGTGGGACAGTGCCACCGTGTTTATGTTGTTGTCGGGTCTGGAAAACCTGGTGCTTATGTTTTTAACACTCTATATATTGATAAAAATTGGGCCCGTTAAGCTTTTACGCCAACTGGGACAAGACCCTTACCTTGTGTTTTGTTTTGTCTTTGCCATCATCCTGGCCTTTTTTATTGGCCTGACCACCGCCAATTTTGGTGCACTGGTGCGTTACAGAATCCCTATGTTACCGTTTTTTGTGTTTGCGCTGTTGAAAATCTATATGGTAAACAGAAAACTAAAAAAAGAAAAAAAGTGAAATATGTGTAACTACTCAGCAGCCTATAAAACAATGGAACGCTGATTTATCCCGTTGGATTTCTTTTTATCCAACTGGGATAACGCAGATGATTATGATGAACACAGATAATTATAAATACGCTGAGATTCCAATCAAAACGCCACATCTACCAACATTTACTTTTCATTGTCATCAGTGGTATGGAAATTCCTGATGAAATACACAGGCCTGTTTTGTGTTTCCTTATAAATCCGGAAAATGTATTCCCCGATGACCCCCAAAAAAATCAAAATAACACTTCCAAAAAAGAACAAAGACACCATCATGGATGTCCATCCGGTGATAGCCACACCCGTGATTTTTTTTATGATAACAACAACAATGCCAACAAGAGAAAGGCCAAGCCCGGTAAATCCAAACATAAAAGCCAGTTTTAAGGGTAATTTTGAAAAGGAAAACAGGGCATCAAAAGCCAGGTGCATCAATGCCCTTATGTTCATTTTTGCTTTTCCCTTAACCCTCTCAAGCCGCTCATATTCCAGGGCTGTTTGCCGAAATCCGATAAAATAACGCAGGCCGGGCAAATACCTGTTTTTTTCTTTTAACATAAGAAAAGCCTCTTTTGCTTTATGGTTCATCATGCCAAAATTGCCCACATTGTCAGGAGCACCAATGTTATTGATGAATGAAAATATTCTGTGAAACAGATGTATAAAAAACCGTTTCGTTGCCTTTTCCTTGCGTGAAATGCGTTTACCATAAACAATATCGTAGTTTTCCTGTGATAGTTTTTTGTACATCTCAGGAATTAATTCCGGCGGGTCTTGTAAATCACCATCAAGCATACACACATAAGCACCGGAGGCAACATTCAATCCTGCAGTATAAGCAGCCTGATGACCAAAATTCCTTGAAAGCTCAAGTACCTTAAACCGTGAATCCTTTTTGTGGTGTTCTAACAAGGTAGGCAAGGTATTGTCTGTGCTACCATCATCGACGTAAACAACCTCAAAATCATCGCCTGTTTTAGTCATCGCATTTAAAACACGATTGTGTAAATCATTGACAATGTCTTCTTCATTATAGAGCGGAATTATTACAGAAATATTCACAATATTAATTATTTGAAGGATGACGTTTAATTGTTTTATTATATAATTCGGAGATAAACCATGCCGCGGGAATTAACAAGATGATATCCGCATGCAAAAAATAGCGCATTTCGATGTTTCTCATTTGTGTGCTAGTACCAAAACATAGTGTAAAATATAAAAATACAGCAAACAAAAGCGGCACCCAGTATTGCCATTTTTTCCGGCAGATCGCCACAATAGCTCCGGCAATTCCCAATAAAATCAACAAGGTGCGGTATGCAAACAACAATTTCCCCACTATAAACACTTTATTGTTTTTGGGCTTTCCCAGGTCTGATTTAAACACCGCTTTTTTGAGATTTTGAAGCGGTACCAGCAAATAAAAATTCAACGGATTTGCTTTGATTTGACCTTGCCGCAATTCAGTAAAAAGCTGTGTCGTTTCGTTGGTACAACCAACAGTATCAAAACTGTTTTTCCAATATCCTCTCTGCCAGCTAAATCCACGACTGCAATGTTTGGCATTCCATACGGCTTTTTCAAGTTTAAGGCTGTCTTCAACAGAAGTATAGGCTATATCCGGCCACGTAACGGGTTTGTTTTTTACAATCTGATCCCGCTGGGGCTGCCACCCGGATTTTACAGCATACACATACTGCAAAAAGCTAAGCACATCTTCATCCCAACAACCAAACCCCCTGAGATCTTGAGTTAAAATAATTTTATCATGATTTACGTAGTTGCGGATTGGCCATGGTCCATACAACATGACGAAACCAGCAAAAAAAATTGCACCCCGGATAAATACCGTTTTGAATTGTTTAGGTTGCCAAAAAACAAATACATAAAGGGGAAGCAACAGAAAAACCTGGGGGCGGCACAACACTGCAGCACCAAGCACTGCTCCGGAAAACAAAAGGTACCAGAAATTTTTGTTCTTAACCGCAAGAAAAAGCGAAAGCATCAT
>JAYENB010000058.1:0-4712 GCA_034721855.1 Bacteroidota bacterium | reverse complement strand
TTTTTTATCTTTTTCTCTCCATTTGGGATTTATTACCATTGTGCTATCATCTATCTTGTTGTTAAAATAGCTTATAAGTGTATCAATATTAAAATTTTGGAGCATATATTTAAAAAAGTTTTCCTGACGCCAACGTGCAAACATATATATTCCTATGTTTATAATTGAAAATTTATAATTTGTACTTTTTATTGATGTCTGATGTCCTGTATCTGTTAATCGCCTTACTTCACGAATAAATAATTGGCGTTTTTTTCTTGTATATTTTTTTTTGATTTTTACATTATTCTTATTATTTTTCTGTTCTAAGGTGATAACAATTTGTGGTTCAGAAAGTTTTTCTGTTTCTTTTCCTTCTATTAAAACACATCTCTCTGCCAATTTAATTATTTCTTTTTCACCATATTCATTTTCTATCTCATATTCATTGAACTCTTTTTCAGCCCATTTATCTTTAACATATTTGTTATAAGTACTGCAGGATATACGTTTTTCCCACATATCAAGCATGAAATCATCACTATAGCCTTCCCTATCGTAGATTATCATAAATTTATGCAAATGTTTATCTGATGAAAGTTCTTTCAATGTCGGCTGATTGGGAACATCTCTCTCTAGTTTCGGAATAATATCTTCTTTTAATACTTTTATAAAACCAATATTGGCTGTCTTGGTAATTGAAAAAAATGGCTGCCCTAACCTGTCATTTACCCAATAATCTGTTGTTGCGCTTAGAGCCAGACGCATACGAGATATATATTTTCGTGGTATCTTTTGTTTTTTCCCGTAATAAACATCTTGATGTCCATCTATATAAAGCACTCCTGCTAATTCTTTATTTTGTTCCATCCATTGCTTGGATAATTCATCCATCCACTGCTGTGGTTGATTATTTTGGGATAGTATTTTTATTTTATTTCTTATGGTTCTAACCTCTGGAATACGGTCTAATCCTATCAATTTGCCCAGTTCCCCAGGAGATTCATCGCTTACTTTTTCTATGGTTTTTATGCGTAGTAAGAATACTAAAGCTAATGTTATAAATATGGAGGGTAAACTATAATATTTTTCAGTAAAATTGAATATATGTTTTTTTGATAATAAGCCATTTGCTAATAGTGAAGGGATGCTTAATAATACTCCTGCTTTTTCTACATCTATGTTATCTTGAAATTCTGCTGTAGCTACTTTTTTTTTATTATTGCATCAATTCTTCCTTCTGTGTTTGTTGTTCCCATTCCGAGTGGAGCTTCACTATCTTCTATGTTTCTTTGACTTTGTGTTTTGGCTTGAGCTTTTGGCTTATTTTTTACATCCGGTCTTGTCAGTCTTCCAGAACTTATAGCTTTTCTTATTGTATCTGCTTTTATTCCTAATTCATCTTGTATATCTTTGGGAGAACTGCCAAGATTTAGTAAAACCTGAACTTCCTCTTTTATTTCAGGTGTTAATACTGTTCCTCTATTACCCCCATTTCTATTCGTATAAAATGCTTTACCTCCTCCTTCTTTATATTTTTTAACCCAACGTTGCACACTTTCTTTACTTACTTTAAAAAATTTTATTATTTCTATCTGTTTAACATTCCCTAAAACAATCATTTGGCTTGTTACATAACGAAAACTTTGGTAATCTTTTGTATGATGTTGATATATGGGCATATTACCATTAAAATAATATACATCATCACTTATTGTTTTAACTCCTATTTCGGAATTAATCATTTTTGATCCCTCAGGATAAATTGGAAACAATGTGTTTGTCATTTTTTTAACTTTTATTAATTTATATTGCAAATTTAAGGTGTCATTTTCATTTTCCTATTTATTTTTTCAACATCTCTATAACTCGCTGTAAATCTAATTGTTAAAAATCATAGGTCAGGAAGTCTGAGACTGCTACAATACAAAATCCATTAGACACGAAGTGGCTATGGGTTTCTTGGCTTGACTGTCCCCTCTCAGGGATCACGTGAGCAATTAGCGAGCGTAATCCAAAAGCAGTGGGAGTTTGAGTGTGAGAATAGAGGTAAAATTCAGCTACCAACCATTTATTTTTTAAAGACCATAGAAAAATACAATTAACATTGAATGGTAAACTAAATCTCATACGATGTCAATAAATAAGTGTTACGGTTCCTTTATAGTTGTTTTCGTTTTCTAATTCAAGGATATACACATAGGTTCCAAAGGGCAATGCTTTTCCGTTACGTGTTCCATCCCACTGGTTTTCGCTCTCATGATATCCATCACCGGTGCCGGTAAATTCAAACACTTTTTCACCCCAGCGGGTAAAAATGCTGATTTCCACGTCAGAAAACGCTTCAATCCCACGGATTTTCCAGGTGTCATTGCGTCCATCGCCATTGGGTGTAATTACATCCGTAATCAATAATTCATCCGCGGGTGGCTCTGTTACAATCACATTGGTGCTGTCTGTATCACCACAGGTTTGTTCGATTGTATAATATACTTTATGAGTTCCTGTGCCGGCTACGCCTGGTGCAAATTCGCCACTGTCTTCATCAATGGCTGTTCCACTCCAGGTGCCACCTGTTTCGGCAACAGAAATGATTACCGGGTCGTCATCAACATACATGGTGTCCACAGGATAAATACTAGCGTCTGCCCGTTGGTACACTGTAAAATACACCGTATCAGCATCCCCGCATGGGCCACTGTAACTGTAAATAACCTGGTGATCACCGACACCTGCTTCAGCCGGATCAAAAACACCGGATGCTGATACGCCATTGCCTTGCCATGTACCTCCGTTTGTGTTGGCCTGTAATACTATGGTATCATCATCGCTGCAATATTCCGTATCGCTTGTAATCGTTGCATCAAAATTGTCATACACCGTGATGATAATCTGATCAGTGGCTCCGCATTCTCCGGTAATCTCATAGGTAATGGTATGTTCACCTGTGCCTGCTGCTTCCGGATCAAACAACCCGGTAGCTGCTTCAACACCTGTCCCACTCCAAGTTCCGCCAGATTCCGCTGCGGTCAGAACGACTGGAGAATCACTGATGCAGAAAGGACCTGCAGCATTGATCGTGGCATCGGATGCAGGTATGATATTTACCGTGACATCCTGGCAAATGGATTGTCCGCATGCATTTTCCCAACGGGCATAATATGTTGTTGTAGTCGTTGGTTGGGATATTTTTAAGGGATTGCCTGTGCCTGTTTCTGTGCCTCCGCATGATTCAGTGTACCAGTGTAAGCTATCTCCCGACCCGTCGGGGACAGAAAGCTCTATGGTATCTCCGCCATTGGAACATAAGTCGTTCATGTTAACAGAAGCATCTGATGGAGGTACAGGAATATCAACGACATTCACCGTATGACTGACACAACTGCTCTCCCCACATGTATTTTCCCAGCGTGCATAATAGGTAGTGGTGGTTTCAGGTGATGGAAGTGTTAATGGATTGCCGCTACCAACGGAAGAGCCTCCGCAACTACCTGTAAACCACTGAACGGTTTCGCCGGAACCGCCGGTAATGGACAATTCCACATTTCCGCTGTCATCAGCACAAAAATCGTTGATGTCTGATGTTGCCGATGTAGGTGCAACGGGTGGTTCAACAACATTGACTGTTGTGCTTTCACAATCAGATACACCACAACTGTTTTCCCAGCGTGCATAATATGTGGTGGTCATTGTCGGGGTTTCTATGCTTAAAGGATTGCCTGTTCCTATTTCTGTGTCTCCACATGAGCCTGTGTACCAGTGTAGTTCATCTCCGGATCCGCCTGTGGCACTAAGGTTCATTGTGCCGGCATCATCTTCACAAAAATCGTTCATATCGCTTGAGACAAAAGTGGGTACTTCGGGCAGGCTCAATACGGTAAGAACATAATCTTCTTCGGAAACCGTGCATGGAGAACCTAATGGATTGTCCGTGGTTATTGTTATGGTAACATTGGTACCTGCATCGCCAGGATCAGGCGTATAGGTAAATTCAAAGGGGGTTGTTGAAATCGTAGTGGCATTCAGCATTCCATTGCCGTCATGCGATAAATACACTTCCGTGGCACTACCGCCAAAGGTATTGCCACTAATGGTGTATGGTGTTGTTCCGCATGCGTTTCCTGTTGTTGAACTGAGCGTTAAGGATGTGGGAGTTATACACCCGCAATCAAGCGATATGGGACTGCTTTCTGCAGTACATCCTGTGTTTATATTGGTTACGGTAACTGTGTAATTACCATTAGGCAGAGAAATGAAGGAATTGCTGGTCTGCGGGCCACTGCCAATGTCATATTCATAATCTGAACCCGTAGGCACTGTAACTGTAATATCTCCGTCATTTTCACCACCTGTACAATCTACATCAACAACCGGGGTATCAGGGGTAGGATTAACCGTAACATCAACACTGGAAGTGTTGGCACAACCACTTCCATCGTAAACTGTTACCGTATAAGTACCATTTGCAGCATCGGTAACAGCATTAATGGTTGGGGTTTCACTGCCTGATGTAAATCCATCCGGACCTGACCATGACCAGAAACTAGCATCTCCACCAGTTTCTGTCAGGTTTAAATCTTCGCCTGCGCACACCGGGGAATTGCTTCCTGCATCTGCTACTGGTTGCTCGTAAAAGTTAACTGTAATTTGATCGGAATCGGTACATCCGTTATTATCTTCTTCCCATTGGAAAACGTAGGTATCATAAGCATCTACTGTTACTGTTGTTACAG
>JAYENB010000057.1:0-4718 GCA_034721855.1 Bacteroidota bacterium | reverse complement strand
AATAAAGGCTATACGTAATGCGGGCAAAAGTGATAACTTGAATAATGGTACAAATAATAAAATTTAGTAGTAACCTGAAAGGTAAGTTCGTTGAAATCCCGCACTACGCATAGCCTCAAACGTTAAACATCAATCCCCTCTTGTCCTGAAATTCCAGATGTTTTGTCCAAAAATTTATGTTTCCTCATCGAGATACTGCCAACTTACAAACGATCCCTTTCCGGTTGAAAATTTTTCCTTTCCTCCATATATTACATAACAATTTTCAGGACTTTCACCTGAGAGTTTTTGCCAGTACTTAAGGTTTTTTAAATACTCTTTTTGTAATGTCATGCCTGATTTAATCTCTATTGCAGTGGTTTTATTTCCTGATTCGAGTATCAGATCAATTTCGTATAAATTTTTATTGTTCCAATAACAGAAAATTATGTGAACCAGATAAAATGAAACGCAAATCTTTCTTATCATCAACCATCACCTGGATGTAAGAAAACAACTCCGGGGCTTTTTGCACTTCATCCAGGATAGCTCCCTGTGGATAATTATTCAGAAACCCTCGAGGATCATCCAATGCAAGTTGCCGTGTATCCGGATTTTCAAGATTTACATAAGGGAACTCCTTAAAAATTGATTGTTTTGTTATTTTTGCCCCCGCATGTCTGACAAATTGGGTACGCTATATCGAGAACATCCGGCTGTTGATGCCATACTGCAGCATTGCCGGGAAAAAGACAAGCCTTTGACACTAAAAGGATTGGTGGGGTCTGCTTTTTCCATACTTTTCCATACGGTATGGCAATCGAAAAAAAGCACCCATCTTATCATCATGCCGGATAAAGAAAAGGCTGCCTACATTTTCAATGATCTTCAAAAACTGACCAACTATGATGATCATATCCAGTTTTACCCTTCAGCATACAAGCGTTCAGTTGAATATAATCAGACAGACAAAGTCAATATTGTGCTGAAAACCGAAGTGCTCAATCGCATAGGCTCAACCCGCAAGCCGTATGTGTTGGTTTCTTATCCTGAAGCATTGATTGAATCGGTAATAGGACGCAAATCCCTCAAAGAGCAGACCCTGATCATTAAAAAAGGAGATGAGCTATCGGTAAGTTTTGTTGAGGAAATGCTGGAAATGTACGGGTTTAAAAAAGAAGAATTTGTGTATGAACCTGGCGATTATGCCATTCGTGGCGGCATTATGGATGTATTTAGTTTTTCAAATGATCTTGCTTACAGGATTGAGTTCTTTGGTGATGAAATTGAAAGCATACGCAGTTTTGATACTGAGACACAAATATCAGTTAAAAAACTGAATAAAATTGCGGTTGTCTCCAATATCCATGAAAAACCGGAAGAAAACCAAAAAGTTCCTTTTCTTGATTTTCTAACGGATTCGGCGTCCCTCTGGATTGAAGATAAGGATTATGTTTTTCAACGTTTTGATGAGATTTACAACAAAGCCAAAAAACGTTTTCAGGCAGGTATTAACCCTGATGTTGATGAAACACCGATGATGGATCCCGAACAAAACCTTACCCATCCTGATAAAATAAAATCAAACATTGAGAAATTCCCTCTTATTCTGTTGGGGCAGCAACAAGGTGTTAAGGAAGAAACCGTCTTGAATTTTAATACAGTGCCGCAACCGGTGTTTCAAAAAAACTTTGACCGGCTCACAGAAGATTTTCAAAACAAACACGAAGCCGGATATACATGTTATGTGTTATCTGACAATGAAAAACAAATACAACGCTTGCGTGATATATTTACCGACAAGGGCGAAGACATCCGGTTTGAATCTGTTTTTTATGCCTTGCATGAAGGCTTTATTGATCATACACTAAAAACATGCGTTTATACTGATCATCAGATATTTGAGCGTTATCACAAATATCACCTGAAAAGCAGGGTCATACGCAAAGATGCATTTACCCTGAAAGAGCTTAATAGCCTTAACCCGGGTGATTATGTGGTGCATGTAGATAACGGGGTGGGTAAATTTGTAGGCTTACAGAAAATTGAGAACAACGGCAAACAACAGGAAGTTATACGCCTTGAATACGCTGACGGCGACATGCTTTTTGTAAATATTCATTCCTTGCACCGCATTTCAAAATTCCGTGATCAGGATGGTGAAACACCTACCATTCACCGGCTTGGATCAGGGCACTGGCAACGTATCAAAAACAAAACAAAGAAAAAGGTAAAAGACATTGCCCGTGATCTGATACTGCTTTATGCCAAACGGCAGGATGTCAGTGGATTTGCCTTTTCCGGGGACAATTATCTGCAACACGAACTGGAATCCTCATTTATTTATGAAGATACACCGGATCAATATGAAGCTACCCGCCTGGTAAAACAGGATATGGAAAAACTTGTACCCATGGACAGGCTGGTTTGTGGGGATGTTGGTTTCGGCAAAACTGAAGTTGGTATCCGCGCTGCGTTTAAAGCCATCAATGACAACAAACAGGTTGCCGTTTTGGTGCCAACTACCATCCTGGCTTTCCAGCATCATCACACCTTTTCAGAGCGACTCGAAAACATGCCGGTAAAGGTGGATTACATCAGCAGGCTAAAAACACCGTCAGAAATAAAAAAAAGCCTGAAAGATTTAAAGGAAGGCTATACGGACATCATCATCGGGACACACAGGTTGGTAGGTAAAGATGTGGATTTCAAAGACCTTGGCTTGCTTATTGTTGACGAGGAGCAAAAATTTGGCGTCACAACCAAAGAAAAACTCAAAAAATTACGTCTGAATGTGGATACTTTAACCCTGACAGCCACCCCAATACCACGTACCATGCAATTTTCACTTATGGGGGCAAGGGATATGTCTGTGATTAATACACCTCCAGCCAACAGGCATCCTATCATCACCGCCTTGCATACTTTTAATAAGGATATAATCAGGGAAGCCATTATGTATGAGGTGCAGCGTAACGGCCAGGTGTTTTTTATCAACAACAGGATCCAGAATATTGCTGAAGTTGAAGCCATGGTGGGACGGATTTGCCCTGAGGTACAGGCCAGGGTGGTGCATGGACAAATGGAAGGAAAAAAGCTGGAACGCATCATGCTGGAATTTATGCGGGGTGATTTTGATGTGTTGATTTCCACAGCGATCATAGAAAACGGGCTGGATATTCCCAATGCCAACACCATCATCATCAATAATGCCAACCAATTTGGATTGAGCGATTTACATCAGCTCCGAGGCAGGGTAGGGCGGTCCAATAAAAAAGCGTTTTGTTATTTAATTGCTCCTCCTGTTACACATATAACCCCCGATGCCAGGCGCAGACTGAAAGCCATTGAAAATTTTACCGACCTTGGCAGTGGATTTAATATTGCTTTGCAGGATCTGGATATTCGCGGTGCCGGGAATCTGTTGGGGGATGAACAATCCGGCTTCATCAGCGATATGGGATATGAAACCTATCAGAAAGTGTTAAAAGAAGCGGTACAGGAACTCAAGGAAGATGAATTCAAAGGCATATTTGCTTCCGGAGGAAAATCAGCAGAAACGGTACCTGTAGATTATAAGTTTGTCAGGGATTGCCAGATTGAAACTGATCAGGAGGTATTGTTGCCGGAAAATTACATTGAATCTGTATCCGAGCGTATCCGCCTGTATCGTAAACTCGACAACATTGAAACCGAAAACGAACTGCAGCAGTTTGAACATGAGATGCAAGACAGGTTTGGTGACATGCCGGAGCCGGTAAAAGGTATGCTTGAAATTGTCCGGTTGCGGTGGATTGCCATGCGTACCGGATTTCAGCGCATTGTCATTAAAAATGATGTTTTCCTGGGATTTTTCCCCAAAGACCAGTCATCGGTGTTTTACAAATCAGATGTGTTTGCAGGCATGATAAAGTACATGCAGGAACACCCCGGCGGTTTCAGGTTGAAAGAAAACAATGGAAAATTACGCATGAAAATACAGCCCGTCCGCTCAATAAAAGAAATACGAGAGTTTCTCACCACATTGCATGACCGTGCTATTCAAAAACCATAACATTGATGACAACATTAGTGTCATGTCCCGCCTAAGCTGATGGTTAATAACGATATGTGTTCAATTGCATGACAATAAAACCCTTAGATTTGATGTGGGATAATTTAAAAAATTGTGTAATCTTGTATCTGAAAAGATGATAACTTTTAAGAACTCTATAATTTGTGAAGGAAAAGAAAAAACAAAAGAAGAAATGATTGAAAACAAAGATAGAGACTATAAAAGCCTGCGAAAAGCCATAGGACGATAGGGCGAGTTGGTGAGAGGTATTCAGTAATCGGTAATCGGTTGCTTCGAGACGATTTTGCTAAGGCAAAATCGTCTCGAAATCACCGGCATCAAGGCAGAAATGTCTCGAAACCACCAGTTTTACCCACCTGTCAGGTCGTCTATTTCATGCATGCGTGCAGCGTAATCATGCTGCGATCTTTGTGTCAATGGGTGATCTGACAGATGGTGGTACTGATTACTCCAGCACCATCTTGTCGCTGGAGAGTAATTGGCCGGCGTGGTAGAGTTTACAGATGTAGGTGCCGCGGGACCAGGTGGAGCTGGGGATGGTGGTTTTTATCTGATGTATAGCTGTGCTATAGATATGTTGCCCCTGCATGTTACTGATTTGCAATGATAATTTGCCTGCTTGAGACAGCAGCGCATTGTTTTCCAACTGCAAAATAAAATTGCC
>JAYENB010000056.1:0-4724 GCA_034721855.1 Bacteroidota bacterium | reverse complement strand
TGAAAATAACCTGTCAGAAGTACAACCTGCCTGCACTACATGGTATCTTCAATCTTCCGACTTCCGACTCCCGACTTCGGTCTTCCAACTGATTGCTTCCAACTTTTTTAATTATTTTTAGCGGTATGAATAAATTATTTTAATTTTATGCTGTAATAAATTATATGCCATGGGTATGAAAAAAATACTGGTCACCGGCGGCGCCGGATTTATTGGGTCACACTTGTGTGAGAGATTGTTAAATGATGGCAATGAAGTTATCTGCTTAGACAATTACTTTACCGGGTCAAAACAAAACATCATTCATTTGATGGATAATCCGTATTTTGAGCTTGTCAGGCATGACATTACCATGTCTTATTATATAGAGGTGGATGAAATTTACAACATGGCCTGTCCGGCATCTCCCATACATTATCAGTACAACCCGATCAAAACGGTAAAAACATCGGTGATGGGTGCCATCAACATGCTGGGGCTGGCGAAACGCATCAAAGCCAAAGTGCTTCAGGCTTCTACAAGTGAAGTATATGGTGACCCACAGGTACATCCGCAAACGGAAGATTACTGGGGACATGTCAATCCCATTGGTTCACGCTCATGTTACGATGAAGGGAAACGTTGTGCCGAAACCTTGTTTTACGATTATCACAAACAAAACAAAGTCAATATAAAAATTGCTAGGATTTTCAATACCTACGGGCCTAACATGGACCCCGACGATGGCAGGGTGATTTCCAATTTCATTGTACAGGCACTTCGGGGGGAAGACATTACCATTTATGGTTCCGGCAAACAAACACGCAGTTTTCAGTATGTGGATGATTTGATTGAAGGAATGATACGCCTTATGGATACAGGGAAAGACATTACAGGTCCGATAAATCTTGGCAATCCACATGAATTTACCATGCTGAAACTGGCAGAAACGGTGTTAAAACTCACTGATTCAAAATCAAAGATATCATACCATCCCCTGCCGGCAGATGACCCAATACAGCGGCAGCCTGATATCAGCTTAGCCAAAGCAAACCTGAACGGATGGGAGCCTACAATACAATTGGAGGACGGACTGAAACAAACCATAGATTATTTTAAAAAGATACTAGGCTTATGAAAGGAATAATACTGGCCGGTGGAGCAGGCACAAGGCTGCATCCCATCACACGGAGCATATCAAAACAAATCATCCCTGTATATGACAAGCCGATGATATATTATCCCTTGTCGGTACTGATGTTGGCAGGTATCAGGGAAATTCTGATTATTTCCACGCCGCATGATTTGCCACTTTACAAAAACCTTTTTGGTGACGGCAAACAACTGGGGCTGGAAATTTCATACGCCGAACAAGCCTCTCCCGATGGCATTGCCCAGGCTTTTCTGATTGGTGAAGATTTCATTGCCGGCGATGAAGTATGCCTGGTGCTGGGGGACAATATTTTTTATGGTCACGGGCTGGGAGGCAAGCTGCTTGACTCAGCAAAGCTGACGGACGGAGCTGTGGTGTTTGGTTATTATGTCAATGACCCGCAGCGATACGGTGTGGTTGAGTTTGATGAATCCGGAAAAGTGGTTTCCATTGAAGAAAAACCGGAAAAGCCAAAATCCAGTTATGCGGTAACGGGGCTGTATTTCTACGACAATACGGTAGTGGAAAAAGCTAAAAAGCTCACTCCCTCACCGCGTGGCGAGTTGGAAATCACAGACCTCAACAGAATGTATCTTGATGAAAACAAACTTAAGGTAGAATTGTTCAGCCGTGGTGTAGCATGGCTTGATACAGGCACACCCGATTCGTTGTTGCAGGCATCCAATTTTATAGCCACGCTGGAAAACCGGCAGGGACTGAAAGCATCCTGCATTGAAGAAATTGCTTTCAAACGCGGATTCATCAACAAAAAACAACTGCTTAAACTGGCAAAACCCCTGATGAAAAACAATTACGGCAAATACTTGAAACGCATAGCAAAAGAAGAGAGTTATGGAAATCATTAAAACAGATATACCAGACCTGTTGATTTTGAAACCACGTATTTTCGGCGACAGACGCGGGTATTTTTTTGAAAGCTGGCGCGATAAGTGGTTAGAAAACCTTGGCATCAGGACCAAATTTGTGCAGGATAACGAATCTTCTTCCCGCTACGGTGTCATCCGTGGTTTGCATTACCAACTGCCACCACACCCGCAAGCCAAGCTGGTACGCGTGATACGTGGCAAAGTGCTGGATGTGGCTGTGGATATACGGAAAAACTCCCCCACCTACGGAAAACATGTTGCTGTTGAACTTACCGAAGATAACCACCGGCAATTTTTCATCCCTCACGGGTTTGCCCATGGTTTTGCAGTTTTGTCCGAGCAAGCTGTATTTACTTATAAATGTGATGATTATTATCACCCCGAATGTGAGTCTGGTATTGCATGGAATGACCCGGACCTCAATATAGACTGGAAAATTAAACCGGAAGATGCCATTGTATCGGATAAAGACAAAGATAATCCCGCTTTTAGTACGGTAAAGGGGGGGACGTTATAATATTATATCTCAAAACACAAGGTTCTACTGCAACATAATATCCTTATTATTAACCCAAATCACGAAATAGGGATAATCAGCATTCCTGTTTTTAAGCATGAGCAAAAATGGCTGGTCAAACAATAAATGAATTGCTTTTTCCTCAACAGGGCTCTCAATTGACCTGAGCATTCGGATATGAGCTTTGGATTTTAAAATTGCTCCCTTTTCGTTAAGCTGAAAATCAATCCATTGCAGTGCGGTCGTAATTATCCAGTTATTGATTTTTATACCAATTAAGGATTCAAACTCTTTTTTGGTGGAAATTTCAAGCTTTGGAACTTTAAATTCGGCAATTTGATACTTCCTGGCTGGTTGCAGCAAATCACTGTATTCAAGGGCCTTGTTTATGGTTGCATCAAAGGTACTATCCATCGGGATTTTAGCCAAAATAATCTGTGCTCCCGTTTCCTTTGATTTAAGATTTACAAGGTATTAATTTGATTTTTTGTTCATTTCCTTTACTGTCTCTTTGGTGATATAGTTGGAATAAACAAAGTAATCCGCGGTATTTAGGTCTTTTACCGGATTTTCAGCCCGGCTTAATATGGATACATCCCTGTTGGAATGATAATTGGTGCCATCAGGTTCCAAATCATCCAGCATCCTGCTCCAGGCAAGTTGAAACGTGTTACAATAAATCAGGTTTTGACTGCTATCTGACGTGATGTAAGGATGTGGTGTTACATGTGTCTGCCCAAAACTGAAAGAAATACTTATGCTCAAAAATATGCAATAAAAAAAGATTTTTCTCATATGCTTATGTTTTCTGCATAAAGGTAAAGTTTTATGCAGGAAGTGTCAACTTTTTTTTGGTTTTCGTAATTTATTAAAATTCGCGAGAGGACACCAATCTATCAACCATAAATGCCATCCCACGAATAGTGTCATGGTAAGCCCAATCTGATGCCCCGGGTGTTGTTCTTTTTAGCAGCAGGGAATTAGTTTTCTGATGAGTCGGAGGTGGTGAAATAGTAGGTGATACCCAAATTTAGACCAAACGCATAGGGCAAAAAGACTTCATCAATATCAACTCCTCTGGTATTGTTATGCAAATAGGAAAACAGGAATACACCACCTGAAATGCTCAGATTTTCATTAAAAGAACGAGAAGCTTCCAATGCGAGTGTAAGGTTGAAGTTGATTTGATCGTAATTACCATATTCATTTTTATCCCAATCGCTTATTACCGTCACATCATCAGGATTATCAGAAGGATATCTTTCATAATACTGTTTTTCAATGAAGATATTATCAATACCGGGCATAAGTTTCATGGAAATAGAATACTTTTCTCTTTTGACGAGTGTTCTTAACACAAAAGGGGATAAGCCTAAATGCCGTGATGAATAAATTGAAATAATCGTCATCATCTGCCCGTTTACATATTCTGGGATTTCAATTTTCGAGGCAAATCTGTGATCCATATAATACAGGTTCATCCCAAAAGACCAGTTTTCTGCCTGGTATTTATACCCTGTAGCATAGCGCTGAAAAATAGCGGGAAGGTAGTCTTTATTTGTTGCTTTTCTACTCTGATATTGTCCGGAAAACCCAATTTCAGAGTTAATCAATAATCCGTGTTGTTGCGAAAAGGCAAAAGCAGGGATGAGAAAAACGAAAAGTACAATACAAATTTGTTTTTTTGTTGTCATTGATTCTTTGTTTAAATGCCTCAATTTTCTTTTCCTGCTCTATGATATAAAGTGTCAGCTCCTCAATTTTTCTGAGCAGCAAATCATCCATTTCGCCGGCTTTGTAACCGTTTTTCTTAAATTCCTCCGCACTTGGCACATCAGGCAAATGTTGATGTTCCCTTATGTAAGATTCCAATTCACCAATTGTCATCAACTCATAATCCTTTTTTAAAACGTAATCGCCTGATGGAACATTGTCTGTAATTTCCACTTCTTTGCATTTAACAATAATGCCATTGACATAAAATTCATTTATTTGAAAATAGTGGCTCTATTTAATAAAGTTGGTGTTGAAAAAATTTGTTATTCTCAAATATATGAAAAAGAATTCATTACATTTTGGGTCAAATTCTGAACATTCCAGTTATTTTTTTTTAATAGAGGCAAAAATCCTATGTGAAATTCTATGTGTTCTATGTTCTATGTGGTTCAAATTAAGTTAGCAATCTTCC
>JAYENB010000055.1:0-4747 GCA_034721855.1 Bacteroidota bacterium | reverse complement strand
AACATCAAGGGTTCTGAGCATTTTTCATGGATTTTCAATCTGATTTCTTTATGTTTTTATACTTTATCATCTTATTTTTCTTTAATTTTTCACATGAGCAGCCTGCCTGTCTTATTTTTGCAGTTAACAATGATGGAAATCTGCACATCGAAAAAACAGCTATGGCAAAAACCATGCTGAGTACAAAATCCATAAAAGCCGATGGTCTTGTACCATGGCAATACAATGATGGAGACATGCTGATTTTCAAAGCCTGGGCTTTGGGGCATTCACGTATTAAAGTGTATTACATTAATACAGATGTTAATTTGTCTTTCAATTTTGTGCTGTGTCAGGACCCGGACGGGAATTATTACACGGTAACCACCATCAACGGTGTCACATGGATGGCTGAAAATCTGAAAACCAGCAAATACAACAACAACGTTCCAATTCCTAAGCTCGCTGATACTGCTGACTGGAACAATACAAACGAAGGTGCCCGGTGTTACTACCTGAATGACAGTGCTGAATTTGCCGGGGAATATGGCTCTCTGTACAATTATGCAACGGTTATCCACGGTGATTTGTGTCCTATTGGATGGCATGCACCAACCCGGACAGAGTTTGAAGACCTTATGGTTTTTCTGCAAAACAACGGGTATAATTATGATGGAACTACAGATAGTGATGGGGATTATACTACCAACGACAAAACAGCTAAAGCCCTGTGCGCTACATATTCATTTAACAATATCGATGAGGAGGGTACTCCCGGCAATTATGACTATCTGTCCTACAGAAACCGTAGTGGATTCTCTGCACTGGCAGCTGGTAACAGAAGTATAACCAATAATTTCGGAATGACTTTTTCCCGTTACGCATCTTACTGGACAACGTCAGAATACGTTCCTGATCCGGATATGGCTATACGCTTTCAGATGGATTGGCACCGTGTGGACAGCAGAATTTTATTCGCAAATAAACGTAGCGGTTATTCAGTCAGGTGTGTGATGGACTGATGATCTGTTGAGTAGAAAAATTTTCCTTAGCATTGTGCAATTATCCCAGTATTCAGCATAAACCATAACAATTATCCTTCAGCAATTTGGTCCAGAAAACCTGCCAGTTTCTGCACCTGGTTTGGCACCGAATACTTTTTAATGTTTTCGGTGCTGATGTAATTTTTGCCTTGTTTAAACAATTCAAAGCGTTTTTCAATAAATTCCCGCAGGCATACTTCATCATCATAATCGCAGGTTGTGCCGGCATTGGTTTCAGCAATAATTTTTGCCACATCACTGTCCGCAGGACCAAGGCATAAAATGGGTTTTTGTGCCCTTAAATTTTCAAACAATTTTCCGGGGATTCTGCCTTTGACATTGTTGGCTAAATTTAACGGCAACAGCAACATCTGTGCCCTGAGTGTCATATCTAGCGCTTTGGGACGGGGAATGTTACCGGGGGCTTCGTAATTTTCATCTAGGCCTGCATTTTTTATCATGGATGTGATGGCATAATCCACGTTTCCGGCAAATTTTATCCTCAGCAGATTTCCAAATTCCGGGTTTTCATTTTTCAATTTACCCAAAAGTTTTATCAGGGTGTCGGGACGTCTGTCATAACCGAGCAATCCAGCATGTACAATGCTAAACGTATCATTTGCAGGAGGAAATGGTTGTGGAAAATCATCTTCATCGTATCCCCAGAAAACAGGGTCCACATTTTTTGCGCCAATGGCCTCCAGTTCTTTTGCCCATGTAGGGCTGGCGATGGTTATTTTTGAGGCGGTACGAAAGGTTTCCTGTTCCAGTTTGCGGTGTTTTCTATCGGCCTGTTTACCTATTCTCAACATGCTGTAATAATCCACTTGCGTCCAAGGATCCTGGAAATCTGCCAGCCAGGGAATACCGGTAGCCTGCGACAATCTGCATCCGATTACGGTGTTGGTATGTGGCGGCCCGTCTGTAAGAATAGCATCCACCGGATTTGCTTTCAGGTATTTTTTTAAAAACCTGACCGACGGACGGATCCACAATGCCCGGGCATCGGGAATAAACCAATTTCCACGAATCCAAATAGCCAATTTGTCAATCAAGCCGTGTTTTTTGTCACGGACATACACCGGATTGGCCGAATCGGTTTTTTTCCTTCCCGATAATTTTTTAAACAAACTGAATGGTTCCCTGATGGGTTTTTTCAGGATAGTGATGCCTTCAGGAACATCCTTGTAATTGCTTTCATCCAGATATGGATAGGATGCATTTTCAGGGACATACACCACCGGTTCCCAGCCAAAATCCCGCAGGTATTTGGCAAATTTCAGGCAGCGGTGCACCCCAATGCCCCCTGATGGCGGCCAGTAATATGATATGATAAGCACTTTTTTATTTTTCATCTTCCGGATTTTCAGTGTTTTCTTCGAACAACATCCATTCTATTTCCTGTGTCCAGTTTGCCCGAAGCTTTATTTCCTCGGATTTATACCACACCGGCTCTGGCTGTCGCTTTTTATCAAAATCACCGGTATCCCATTTCTGGTTATGGTTCACGTCCTTAACAAGCCTCAACCGGTATGTTCCCGGTTCAAGGTGGAACATAATAAACGTTCCCTCATCACTGATAACTTTATGTCTGATAATTTTATCATTTTTCAGCAAATCACAATACCATCCTGTATCTGTTCCGGGAATAGTAACCTGCAGGGTTGAAAAATCATCTTCCTTATTCACAGTAAATTCAAAAACGGTACTGTCATTAAACCTGTACAACACATCTTCAATGGCAGTGGTATCCAACATCAATACATATTCTTTTTCCTGCCTGAATTTTGCTTTTATCCAGAAACTGCGATTGTCAGAATGTTCAATGTCAAAATCAACCGCTTTTTTTACACTGTCGTTGACACGATGAAACAAATGAAGTGAATCGGGATTTAATTGTTTTATAACTGAATTTACCGTAATCTGGGGCATTTCCCAGTAATTAAGCTGACTTTTTGCCAGGTTTACATCCACATCCAGTTTTTCTTCATCAAAGTCTGACTTACTGGTCATCATCAGGCTATCTGTTTTCCATCCCACGCTATCAATGTTACTGTAATAATCAACAATAAGTTGCAGGCTGTCTTGTCTACATAAGCTGGTATCGGTAAGCCAGAATACCAGGCTGTCATTGTGTTCTGAAAACTCTGTAACCACCTGAGTGCTGTCAAAATCAGGAGAATACCAGTTAATGGCAGAATCCTGCGGATGTTTAAAGAATACCTGCATCTTGTTTGATTGTGGCCTTTCGGTGGTTTCGGCAAATTGCAAATATTGAGCCTGTTCAAACAAACGGAGTTTAAGGCTGTCAGGATAATAATGGTATCCGGTAATGCTGTCGGTGCTGTCTTTTACCGGTTCAACGCCCGGAACAATGAGGCTGTCGAGAAATGCAATTTTTTCATTGGGTTGGTCAAACGTGCTGGAATAATTGGCGTCATCCAGGGCATAGATTTTATACGTGCCGGGGGACACATAAAAAAACTTAAACTTTCCCTGTTCATTTGTTTTGGTAAGGTAATCAGGGACATGTTTTTTAAACATTGAATCGGCGGGATTCCTATGTAACATGACAAACACATCAGCAACGGGTTTTTCGGTAAATGCATCTGTAACCACACCGGAAACCCGTAAGGAATCAATTTTAGGCCCTGTCGAAAAAGCATACACCATGTTTATAATGGTATTTCTTTCTGTGATATCGGAGATGGCATCCAGAAAAGTAAAACTGTAAGTGGTATTGGATTGAGGTTTTTCCGGCAACACAACGCGTATGCTTTTACCCCGTATTTTCACTTCTGGTTTTTCTGAGAAAGGAGGCGATACGATTAAGTTTTGCTGAATGTTATTAAGCTGAATGTATTCATCAAAACTGATGTCAAAATGGTTCTCATCAAAATTTACAGTCCCACTCTGAGGCTCAGCATATGTTACCTCCGGACTTTCCGTATCTTTGGGCCCACCACTGGGGCTCCCCTGCTTTGCGCATGAAAACAACAAAAACAATAAGCAGCACCCAAGCAGGAAATAACCAATTTTTATGTCTGGTTTTGTCAGCATGAGTTGCAAATTTACGAAGAATCAGATTGAAAAGCTTTTAAAAAGCTAAAAATTACACCATGTTTTGAAAATGATACGTCATTAAAATTCTGGTAACTAATCAGTATCAGCAAAAGTAGCTCCTCACCGCAAAGTCGCAGACCCGTCTGTCGCCGGGCAAGGTTGCAAAGGTTTAAAATTTGTAAATAGAACTGTTAACCCCGTTGAAAAATTTCTACGGGGTTAATAAATGTTAATAATGGTTGAAATCGCTTACTTGTGAACAGTCGATTCTTTAGGAAACACAACATATCGCAACTGTTTTTAATTAGTGTTAACCGATGTTAAACGTCTATGTGTCCAAAATATTCAATTTCTTAGTAACCTTGCCCGGCGACAGACGGGTCTCCGTCTTTGCGGTGAAAATCATATGCGTCTGAATAGTTAATGTTTTTAATTTTAGCACTGAGTAGTTACAAATTCTGAATGCACGATCACTTTTTGGGGGCATTGACAGGAAAATAGATTAACTCACATTACAAGGCTAAAAAGGTAACTATTCACATTTTAAAATTAAATAACTGTTAATTGACCTAATTTCTAATTGCTCTAATTAATCTAAAAAATGACCAATAAAACTAATAACAAAAATTGGGATTTAGAAGAAAGAACAGCTAAATTTGGAG
>JAYENB010000054.1:0-4752 GCA_034721855.1 Bacteroidota bacterium | reverse complement strand
CTGAATAGTTACCAAAATGAAATTCTGACTTTATTAATACTAAAAAAAGAAAAAAACTGTTTTATTTGTTGTACCATTAATAAAGTGCCGGAAATGGAATTCCCGGCCAAAAAAGTTTATGATGAAATCATTTCGACAGATTATTTTTACTGTTTGGTTGTTAATCCTTTTTCAGATTGCATTTTCACAGGTTGGTGTCGGCCAATGGAGGGGACATTTGCCTTATACTGAAGGCAAATGCGTAGCAGAAAACAGCGATAAAATCTTTTTTGCTACCGATGAAGCCATTTTTTCTTACCACAAAAGCAATGGGGAACTTGAAAAACTGAATAAAGTCACTGCTTTGTCGGATATTGGAATTGGTTATATCGCATACAGCGAAAGCTTTGATGTATTGATCATTGGCTATCACAACGGGAATCTTGATTTTTTACACAAGAATACCATCACAAACCTGTCTGATATCAAACGAAAAAACATCCCTGCCGTTAAAACCATCAATCATATTCTTTTTGTGGATGATTATGCCGTGCTATCTACCGGATTTGGTATTGTGATACTGGATATGCAAAAACAGGAAATCAAATACACGTATTACATTGGCGATATGGGAAGTTACCTGAAAGTATATCAAACTGAATTTGACGGGGAATATTTGTATGCAGCCACAGAAAATGGTGTGTATCGCGGGGATTTTTATAACGATAACCTGGCAGATTACAACAATTGGGAAGTTATTACCAATCTGCCAGCAGGAGACCCGTTTTATCATCTTACAGGCCAACAATACAATACCCTGGAATATTTTGATAACAAACTGATTGTGAACAGGTATGTGCCGGACACAAACAACGCCGACAGGTTATATATCTATGATAATGAAACATGGAGTTATTTTCCTGATAGCCTGACAAGCTCATGTAATTATATTACCAACAACGGGGAGTCATTAATCATGAATAGAACATATAAAATATTATTCTACAATAAAGATTTTGAAATTGAGCGTGATATATATCAATATTCAGTGTATGGAACTGACAATCCATCACCTCAACCTGTGCATTTTCTGCCCGGAAAAGATGACAAATATGAACTGATCATTGCAGATAAAAATGAGGGATTATGTTTGCAGGAAGGAACATGGAAACATCAGTTAATAACACTCAATGGACCTGTGTCTTCAGAAGGTTTCGCTGTTGATGCCGAGGGTTCTAAGGTATATACAGTTGGCGGAGGACGTAATAAAGCATGGGGTGGTAGATATAAACATGTGGAGATCAATATGTTTAAGGATGAAACCTGGCAGTGGTTAACGAAAGATCAGTATGACTCTCTTGAAAGTTTACGGGATCCCATTGTAGTGGCGATAAATCCACAGAACACAAGTCAGGCTTTTGTGGGATTATGGGGACAAGGGGTGCTTGAGCTACAAAACAATGAACTTGTTAAGCATTATACAGAGAATAATTCCACCCTTACCCAAATTCCCAATGTCGGATATATACGTATCGGGGGGCTCGCTTTTGATAGTAATCAAAATCTCTGGGTAGTGAATTCCGGTGGGACTGATCCTGTTCATGTAAGAACCCCGGACGGAGAATGGACAGCCCTAAGCTACAACAATCAAATCAATGCCCCCAATCTTGGTAAAATAATCGTTACAGCAAATGATCATAAATGGATGATTCTCGGGAAAGGCAATGGACTTTTCGCTTTTGATGATAACGGCACGCCTGCTGACATGAGTGATGATAGGACTAAAAAAATTTCAGTAACGAATGAATATGGAGAAATTATTTCCAACGATGTGTTTGATATTGCTGAAGACAAAGATGGAGCAATATGGCTTGGAACCAGCAAAGGTGTGGTTGTGTATTATAACCCAGAATCTGTCTTTGATGAAAATATCGCTGCTTCCCAGGTATTGATTCCACGCAATGATGGCACAGATAATGCTGATATTTTACTCGGAGCACAAACGGTAACGGTTGTTTGTGTTGATGGGGCCAATAAAAAATGGTTCGGCACTCAAGGTGGAGGTGTTTATAAAACGTCTGCTGACGGCATTACACAAATTCATAGTTTCAATGAAGATAACAGTCCCTTGTTTTCTAATAACATCATCAGCATGGACATCGTGCCTGAATCGGGGGAGGTTTTTATCATGACAAGCGAAGGATTAATTTCGTATCGTGGTGAAGCCAGTGAGCCAAAAGAAAACTTTGACAATGTATATGCTTTTCCGAATCCTGTCAGACCGGATTACACTGGCCCAATTACAATTCATGGGTTGGTAGCCGGTTCTATCGTGAAAATTACAGATGTGGCTGGAAATTTAGTGTATGAAACCCGCTCTGAAGGGGGGCAGGCTCTCTGGGAAGGAACTGATCTGAACGGAAACCGTGTACATACGGGCGTGTATCTGGTTTTTTCGGCTAATGAAGACGGGACTAAGTCCAATGTAACAAAAATCCTGTTTATCAATTAATGCGGCTTCTAATAAGCTTTTCACATCTATATTCTTCAGTGTTTTTTATCTTGCAACACGGTAGGTATCATCTGTATCTTTTGTGGTTATCAATATGCTAATGAATTTGTTACCATCATTAAAGTTTTGACTTATCATGAAAATTATTTATTTTAAACAACTGGCTTCCGACTTCCGACTTCGGACTTACAACTGTTTGCTCACATTAATTTCAACATCCCTCCATTTTTACTATTTTTGCCGGTAAAATCTATTGGTATGTACAGAACACACAATTGCGGCGAATTACGCATCGAAGACAAGGGACAAAACGTTACGATTAGTGGATGGGTGCAACGCAAACGCGATAAAGGCGGCATGATTTGGATTGACTTGCGTGACCGTTACGGCATTACACAACTGGCTTTTGATGAGAGCAAAACAGACAAAAATATACTTGAGGCCGTTGGAAAATGCGGACGGGAATATGTGCTTAAAGCTACAGGAAAGGTGGTTGAGCGTTACTCCAAAAACGATAAAATGCCAACCGGCGATATAGAAATATTTCCTGATGAACTCGAAATTTTATCGGCTGCCAAAACACCTCCTTTTACCATAGAAAATGAAAGCGACGGAAGTGATGAATTGCGCATGAAATACCGCTATCTTGACATCCGGCGAAACCCGGTAAAAAAGGCATTGATATTGCGTCATAACATTGCCCGTGAAACCCGTAAATACCTGGATGAGAACGGTTTTCTTGAAATTGAAACGCCCAACCTGATAAAATCCACACCCGAAGGAGCCCGTGATTTTGTGGTGCCCTCACGTATGCACCCCGGGACATTTTACGCGCTGCCTCAATCGCCGCAGACATTCAAACAATTGCTCATGCTGGGTGGTTTGGATAAATATTTTCAATTGGTAAAATGTTACCGCGATGAAGATTTGCGTGCCGACCGCCAGCCTGAATTTACCCAGATTGATTGTGAAATGTCTTTTGTTGATAAAGAGGATATCATGACACAATTTGAAGGCCTTATGCAACATCTGTTTAAATCGGTTTTGAATGTTGACATTGATACGCCTTTCAATCGTATGAGCTGGCATGATGCCATGGAAAAATACGGTACCGACAAACCGGATTTGCGTTTTGACATGCCAATATCTGAAATAACTCATCTTGCACAAAACAAAGGATTTAAGGTGTTTGATTCAGTGGAATATGTGGGTGGGATATGCGCTGAAAAATCCGCTTCATACTCACGAAAACAATTGGATGAACTCACAAAATTTGTTCAGCAGCCACAGGTTGGTGCCAAAGGCCTGGTGTATGTCAAATACAATGAAGACGGCAGTTTTAAATCATCGGTTGACAAATTTTTTACTCCTGAAGACCTAAAATCATGGGCTGAAGCCTTTGGTGCAAAACCTGGAGACTTATTATTAATCCTGGCCGGAAACAAACAGGAAACACTTGAACAATTATCGGTGTTGCGGCTTGAAATGGGCAATCGTCTCAATTTACGCACACCCGGCAGGTATGTACCATTGTGGGTGATAGATTTTCCCTTGCTCGAATGGGATGATGAAACCAAGCGTTATTATGCCAAGCATCATCCGTTTACATCTGCAAAAACAGAGGATATTAAATTCATGGATGTAGATCCCGGAAAAGTGCGTGCCAATGCTTATGATATGGTAATCAACGGGGTGGAACTTGGTGGTGGGTCCATCAGGATTCACAATACCTTAGACCAACAACGCATGTTTAACCTGCTTGGTTTTTCAGAAGAAGAAGCCCGTGCACAATTCGGATTTTTGCTGGATGCTTTCCAGTACGGTGTGCCTCCCCATGGTGGCATTGCTTTTGGCTTTGACCGTATTTGTGCGCTGTTTGGTGGCAGCGACAGCATCCGTGATTACATAGCTTTTCCCAAAAACAACGCCGGACGCGATATTATGCTTGATGCACCGGCCCGGATATCTGAAGAACAGCTTAAGGAACTGAAATTAAAGATTGTTGATAAGGGATAATTTGATTTACCGATCTTATAACCCGACAAAAAGTACATCTATTCTCAAATAGTTTGCGTATATCCGTACTTTTTGTTAGGCTTTATTTTGTAAATATAATATTTTACTTTTAACCTTTATAAAATTTTCTAACTAAAATAATATGCTCTTTCGATTGGTGCATTGGGTTGTGTGTGGGATAAAGGATAAGCAGGAATACTCAACGTGTTCCCGAAAATTGGAATAAAGACTTTGCCCCGCTCGTA
>JAYENB010000053.1:0-4815 GCA_034721855.1 Bacteroidota bacterium | reverse complement strand
GGGATATGGGACACATGGAAACATCCAGATACTGGAAAGGATATTGACGGATTTTCCATCATTACAATGCCCCCCAATGAGCTCATACAAAAAATTCCCCACCACAGGTCACCTGTTATTCTCACCCCTAAACAAGAACAAGTTTGGCTTAATTCCAATACACCATTAACTGATATCACAGCTTGTCTGAAACCTTATCCTGCTGAAAAAATGGATGCTTATCCGGTAAGCAAAGCCGTGAAAAATCCACGCAATGATTCAAAAGAACTCATAATACCTGCGGGGAACACGTTGAATCCAGATAACAATATGGGGACTTCTATTAAGTGACCTGGATTTCTTGTCCGTGTTTTAGTATTTCATTTGCCATTGGATTGTTTTCATCAAAATCACTTTCTCTGAATGGATGTGGTTCTATTCTGCTGTCTATGTTTCGCCTAAGCCGCATTAATTCAAGCTGAACATCAAGTAGATTGTTGTAATCTTTTAAAATTACTGCGATATCAATGTCACTGTCATTGTTATAATTCCCTTTAGCATACGAACCAAAAAGAAAAATTTTACTAAAATCATATTTTGATTGTAAAGCAATAGCATATTTACTGGCAATATTTAAAGCATCCCTTTTATCCATGTTCTTAGTTTATTTATGGCTTCAATCCAAAATTTTGTATATTCTTGAGTACATATTGAATAAAACTCTTTTTTGTAATCATCATATCGTGCATTCAAATTAAAAGTTGTAATATTATCCAGCCAATCTGCATATTCATCCGTCATATTCAACCCAATTAATTCGGCTATACGGTAAAGGTTGTGAGTAAAAGGAGCATGTTTTTTATTAAAGTGCTTTTAAAAGTTTTTCTAATGAAATATGCCCAAGAAATAAAGCCCATGAATACGATTTGGATTCATAAAGAGTTATCATGGTTTGAAAATCATCATCCGATGTTTCAATCCAGTGCTTAACTATATTATTTACATCAATATTAGAATTATTGTTTTTCATGATAATGTAAATATTGTTCCAAAGATAATCAATTTTATTCACTTATGCATTATTATATTTGTTCCCGTCGGGTATTAAGTGTTTCTTATATACTGCTTGCTATGCCGAGTGCGATGTATTGCGATGTGGTGAGCCCCGAATCCAGGTCGAGACAGGCTAAGTCGAAATGCGATGCATTGAGCGAAGTCGAAATGCAGCCAAAATTAATTTAGTTACCAATATTAATGTAAAAAATCAATGGAAAAGATCCGGCTTTGGGAAACATCCCCATAAATAGGTATTTTTAGAAAAAATTAATTATTTGAAATTGAAGTAAATAAATTTGTCGGTACATTTGAACCTCAAATCAGCAAGTGGTTTGCGTAACGAAGGGCTAAAATATATGACAGATGCCGTATAGTTTAGCGATGTAGTAGTAAACTAATTGCGGATTTGAGGTTATACTGTTCATCATTTAATTATGCGTTATACAATTAATAAAATAGTTAGCTTTATCGCATTAGCCCTGATATTGATGCTTGTTGTCAACCGGGCGGTTTATTTTCATACGCATGTCTTGCCTGATGGCACCGTTGTTCAACATGCACATCCTTATCCACTACATGAGCAGAAAAATGGAAAAGCACAGCATCAGCATTCTTCAATAGAATTTTTGTTCTTTGCACAAATAATGATATTTCTTATCGGCTTTGCGTTGTTTTTGTCAAAAGCCTTGCAAAACTACCATGTGCGCAGAATTAGTGAAAAAAGAAAAATACCATCCCCAAAAACTTTCGATTTACCTTTGTTGAGGGCCCCGCCACTGTTTCTCTGATATAATCTTAATAAACCAAGCCATTGTTGCAAATATATTTATATGATTAACCAGGAAAAGGAGAGAGTAAAATGAAACAAATAATTATTCTGATACTTGGGCTTGTATTGATAGGTCAGGTAAAATCACAAGAAAAAACTGATGCTATGCTTTTTGGTGATGTAAAATCGGCAAAAACTCAAGAGCATATACCTTATTCAACAATATTGGTGAAAGGTACAAATATCGGAACAACAGCCGATGGTAGTGGACATTATAAACTGACAAATTTACCAGTTGGTAAGTGTATAATAGTAGCTCAATCAATGGGATATAAGTCACAAGAAAAAGAGGTAATGATGGAGAAAGGAAAAGCGTTAGTATTGTTTTTTGAATTGGAAGAAGATGTTCTTAACCTTGAACAAGTTGTTGTTACCGGCACAAGAACTGAACATTATGTAAAAGATGTACCCGTAAGAACTGAGGTAATTACAGCAAAAGCCATTGAAAATAAAAATGCCGGCAACCTTTATCAGGCATTAGAAGGTACGCCGGGAGTAAGAGTAGAACAACAATGCCAATATTGCAATTTTTCAATGGTTCGTATGCAGGGGCTTGGCGCTGAACATACACAAGTACTTATTAACGGGCAGCCAATGTATTCGGGATTGGCAGGTGTTTATGGTTTGCAACAATTAAGCACAGTTGATGTTGATAAAATTGAGGTTGTTAAAGGTGCCGGTTCAGCACTTTATGGAAGTGGCGCTGTTGCCGGTGCAATAAATATTGTAACAAAAGAACCTGGTTTTGTGCCGGTTTCAACAGTAAATGTGCAGTTGGGCAGCTATGGAACAAATAAATACGACGTCTCTTCATCAATGCGCAACGATAAAGGAAACATCGGGCTGAATATTTTTGCGCAGCGTTATACTGAGGATGCAATTGATGAAACCGGTGAAGGATTGACACAGGATGAAGTAAGAAACAAAGATGGTATTTCGGACCGTGTGATGACCAATCTCACAAATGCAGGTTTTGGTTTATACATTGACAATGCTTTTATGAGAAATGATAAACTTATTATTCGTGGAAAATCAGTTTTTGAAAACAGGGCAGGTGGAACGATGACTGATGATTATTACCGTAACCCATTGACTGATGGTACGGAAAATATTACAACTGAAAGGTACCAAGCATCTTTAAATTACAATAAAAAGATTAAAAACAACTCAGAAATTAATTTGAGCCTTGCTTATATAAATCATAACAGAAATGCAACAAACGATTCATATTTGGGTGATTATATGGCAACGCATGGAGATACTGTCCCTGATTTAAGAAATATGAGACCTTATCTTGCAAACGAAAATACTTTGACATCTACATTAACTTTTAATACAAAAATTAAAAAACATAGTATAATTTTTGGTCTGCAAAGTTCCTACGATAAACTTGAGGAATCGGGAATGTATGTTATTGTTGACGAATCGAGCAGTTACTTTGGAAAATCTTATCGTTCGGTGGCAGATAAATCGGCAAGGGAATTCGGGGTGTTTGTACAGGATGAATGGGCGATTAACGGTATATTAATGATAATGCCTGGTGTCAGACTTGACAATCACCATTCAAGAGAAGGATACACATCAGACCAGCAGGTATTTGAAACTACAAATTTTCCAAAAACAAGCTTTGATGAAACTGCAATAAATCCAAGGTTAGCGATAAAGTACAACCTATCTGAAAAATTTACTTTACGAGCAAATGCCGGTACTGGATTTCGTGCCCCCTATGGCTTCTCAGAAGATTTACATCTTTGCAGTGGTTCACCACGTGTTTGGAAATCATCAGAACTAAAACCGGAAACATCGAGAAGTTATAACTTATCGGCAGACTATTACGGACAAAATGTTCGGGTAAGCACAAACATATTTCGGACAGATTTAAAAAATAAAATAGGCTTTACTGATGCAGATGCAAGTGTTGCTGCATTGGGTTACGATTACCAATGGAAAAATATTGACGATGCTTTTGTACAGGGAGTAGAACTATCAGTGATGGCCAATTTAGCAAAAAACCTTGATTTTGGTGTTGATTTAACCTATAATCAGGGCGAATACAAAAATGTAAGAGAAGACTGGATTGGAACTCAATATGAAAAAGAGAGCAAATATATTTCAAGATTTCCTACCACAACAGGTAATTTAAAAATCGAATACAGCCCAAAAACATGGACATTTTCTGTAACTGGAAATTATCAGGGAAATATGTATATTGACTACTATAGTGAAGATGAAACCCAATCAAAAATTAAGAAAACTGAACCTAATATGCTTATTAACGCAAGAGTATCTAAGAAACTAAACCGGTTTAAATTGTACGCCGGCGTAAATAACATCTTCAATTATGTTCAAGACGAAAGACATTTAGATGATGCGGCATTTATGTATGCCCCTATGTATGGTACAATGTTTTATGGGGGTATAGCAATTAATATAAACCATTGATTTCGTATGAAAGCAAAAAATGAAAAGCAGAAAACTCTTTTGAATTCGAGTCTAAGTTGTTGCAGTATTCATGAAAATCAAGAAAAAAAGCAAAATACCTATATTTCAAAAACTAAAACAACAAATTCAATAAGGATTTTTTATGTTGTAACTGATAGTAAAGAATTAGATTTTAATAACCTATTTTGGTCCTGAAACTGACGATCCGGCTTCCGGAGAGTTACGTCATACCCCGGATTTCTGGGATACAAGCATCAATCACGATCCTGCATATATTTACGGCCCAATGCAACCACGTACCTTTTATATTGGCCTTAAATTTGGACACTTTTAACCATGAGACACATATCCTGAATTATTCCTAAATTAAATTATATTATATTTATTATCATTAGCCCCGTCCTGAAGGACGGGGCTAATGATATATCTATTCTGAAAATTTAGGAATAATTCAGGTTAATGGGACTTTTAATAATACATATTTTCGTGTGGTTGTGTTTGCAATGTTT
>JAYENB010000052.1:0-4821 GCA_034721855.1 Bacteroidota bacterium | reverse complement strand
AAAGTCCCTTACGCCCCGAACTGATTCCGGGGTAATTCGCCCTGAAGTGCGGGTAGGGCTAAAGCCCTTGTGTATAGTGGGAGTTTTTTTATAAACCACGACCTGAAGGTCGTAGTAATTGGGCTAACGCCCTGATTATAGCTCTAAAGAGCAATTTTTTGGCAAAAGCCTTAAAACTTTTTGATCCTTCAATTGCTCTATTTTCAATTGCTCTATCCTCAATTGCTCTGTCCTCAATTGCTCTGGCCTTCAGGCCAGAGATAATTGAGTGCCCCTTACGCCCCGCCCTGAAGGGCGGGGTAATTGCCTTGAAGGCAAGTATAATTCGCCCTGAAGGTAGGGTAGTTCGCCCTGAAGCCAAGGTAATTCGCCCTGAAACCGGGATAATTGCCCTGAAACCGGAAGAAGCGCCCTGATAGCAAGGTAATTGGGCTAAAGCCCATTTTTCCTACTGAATTTCAGTTTTCCCTGCGATTCATGCAATGTATTTTGGTATGGATAAACCTCTTTTTCCGTTTTCAAACGATTTCAAACGAATGTTAAACGCCAGTAAATGGTTTTTAACCGAATGATGTTTGTTGGAGGTTGTATGTTTGCATCGTGCTGTTGAAAAAACGCCTTATGGCAAAACAGCAAAATGTAACTTAATTAATTAATTGTATAACTTAAATTTTTGAATTATGAACAACGTAGTAAATCGTGTAATGTTAATTGGAAACATCGGTGGAACACCAGAACTGAAAGAACTCAACAACGACAACCATGTACTCAACCTGAGCCTGGCCACAAACGAAAATTATAAAGACAGCAGTGGTAACCGCCAGCAAAAAACCACCTGGCACCGCGTGGTAGCATGGAATGGTGCAGCAAAATTTTTGGCAGACAAATGTCAGACAGGAACAAGATTGCTTGTGGAAGGGAAACTTGAAAATAAGCAGTGGGAAAAAGACGGACAAAAACGGTATTCCACAGAAATCCGTCTGACTGAATTTATGCTGCTTGACAGTAAAAATTAAATTCAAAACATCGAACAAAAAAAAGACCGCTATTTTGGCGGTCTTTTTTTTTATGCCGGTTTTTCTTATCAGAGACAGGGGTTTTTGCAGGCACTATTTTGTTTTTTCTGAATTATTTTTAAAAATTCCACGAGTCCAATAACTTCTACCTCTCCAGGCAGAGGGTATCGTTCTTTATTTGCATTGATAACCCATTTATGAGTTGCCTGAATATCTTTACATGCTTCATGAAATCCGCGCGTTAATTTAGGTGCAGATGTCCGTTTAATTTCGACAGCCCAAATTTCATTCCCGGGAGCGTGAATCACTAAATCAATTTCTGCCTGTGTTGCTGTTCTGTAATAATTGTATTCCCATCTTTCATCTAATTGGTTGATAATATTTTCAACCACAAATCCTTCCCAACTTGCTCCTATTGTTGGGTGTGAAAATAAAGCATCAATACTTGACAAATTAAGTAACCTGTGTAAAATACCTGAATCACGTATATATATTTTCGGTGATTTTACCAGTCTTTTCTTTATATTACCTGACCATGGGGGCAACTGTCTGACCATATAAAAATCAGTAAGTAAATCCAGATAATTCCTGATAGTTGTGTGACTGGTTTCTAAACTTCTGCCAAATTCGCTTAAATTGATTTGATTTGCATGGTAATGAGCCAACATTTTCCAGAAGCGTTTAAGTTGTGTTGCAGCAATGCCTACGCCCATTATCGGGATATCACGCTCCACGTAAGTAGCAAAAAAATCTCTTCTCCATTCCCAGCTTTCCTGTTCGTTTGATGCTAAGTAACTGTCGGGAAAACCACCTCTAATCCACAATTTTTCCAAATTAAATGCATTTTTTTCATTATTATATAATTCATTAACGGTAAAAGGAGTTAGCTCTATGTACCTGATTCTGCCGGCTAATGATTCCGATGACTTTTGAAGTAAATCAGCAGAAGCAGAGCCCAGCAACAAAAAATGACCGGCTCGTTCACCATTTCTTTTCCGTTCATCCACAATACCACGTAGTATTCGAAATAAATCAGGCTTACGTTGCACCTCATCTATAATCAACAATTGACCGTGGAATCTTTTTAAAAAAGCTTCTGCATCACTTAATTTGTTGAAATCAGCATCCGATTCCAAATCAATATAAGTTACAGGCTTTTCAAGTTGTTTCGACACATCCAATGCCAGTGTAGTTTTTCCTACTTGCCTGGAGCCGATTAAAGCAACTACGGGCATTTTATGTAATGCTTTTGTCAGATGATAATATTTTTCTCTTTTAATCATTAGGAGATAAATTTATTGACAAAGATAGAAATAATACTGCAAATTGAAAACTTAAGTTTCAAATTGCAGGGATTTTATACCGATATTCAATTTATTGCAATTATCATTAATAATAAATTAAATATTACACAATTGAACGCAACTTGGTATTAGAAGTCCTCTTTATCGTTGCGTTCAAGTGTGTATCCCATTGTCATGAGCATCGTAAATTGCACTACAGGGCCAGTAAATTCCGGGTTAATCACCTTGTCAAAACCGGCATCGTTATACCCGTTATAAAAAAGATTGATGTTCCCGCTGGCCGAAATCAGGCGGTTATCCTCACGCAACCGCTGACGCGTATGGTCAAGATACGACGTATAAGATTTGTACTGATGTATGGGATAAATGCACCGGGTGTATTCTTCGAGGGTGTTGAACATGGGTTTAATATTCATTCCCAACGTGTTCATTTGCTCCCGCCGGGCATTGATAATATCTGCACACACCGGCCTTATGCTGTCATAAACCTGGTTTCTGTTAAACACAACCGGTTCAACATTTATAATATCGTAAATTTCCTGTTCTGCAGCCATGGTAATGATTTTTTCAAGATTTTCAATATCATCAAAACGCAAATGCAGATTTTTCTTTACTTCAAAACCGGCAGGTACTTCCACATAATTTTTTGAAAAGAGTTTTTTCTCCACTTCAATGCCAAAAATGGGAGCTTGTGAAATAAAATCAATGTAAATGGCATCTTGTGATATGCCAAGTGATGTCAGCCCTTGTGTTACGTTATCTATGCGCCGGGTGATTTTATCATGGGCTTCCTGCATGTTTTCCCCTACCTGCGTAAGCCCAAGGATCATTTTATAAGCATCCGGCTTTACATTGATCAATACAGATGACCTGATTGTCATCACCGAATCGGCAGCTTGACCATATTGGCCATAATAAGCCGGAGCATTATAAGCTGCCTGTTGCTGATAGGTTGCCTGATTACCATATCCGGCTATCCCCCCATAATCAGTTTCTGTCATGGAACTTTTTGAAAGTTTCTGGTTGTAATACACATTGCCTGCAGCCTGGGCACACAAAATTCCCGGCAAAAACACCAGGATACTCACATAAATCAGTTGTTTTTTCATAAGCTTTGTTTTAATATTGATTTCATATTTTTTGTTAAGGTTGATCAAAATTTAAAAAACAAACCAACGCCAGGTTCAATTCGGTACTTTGTGAAATTTTCTTTTGCTGCATACCCAAGCATCAGGTTTAATGATAACCTGTTCCACACCAAAATATCATAACCTAAATTTGATACTGCAATCTTTCATTTCACTGACTAAAAGCGATAAAACAGGCCTCCTTCAACGGTTGGTTGAACTATTTCAAAATTTTCCAGGGCTCCATATCCCAACATCAGGTTGGCAGATAAGCGCTCCCAAAACAGCACCTCAAAACCAAAGCCAATGCCAATATTCACAAAATTCTCTATATTTTCAACATACTCAGAGTTGTAATCCCCTGTATCATAATCATAAATATTATTATAATAATTGTATTTATCGTATTTCCAGTGATTGGATTCATACAGGAACAGGTTGATATGTTTGGTTTCCACGATATTGTACATCACTGTAAGGCCGGTACTGAATTCCATATCATCCTTTGATCGCACAAAAGGAGAAAACGTAAGCTGAAACCTTAAATGTTCCATGTAATACCGGTACGACAATCCATACCCGGTGGTAAATCCGGCAGCAGCACCAATGCCATGTTTCATGTCAACCGTGGTTTCATTATCTTCTTCTGTATTTTGATTTGACTGGTCTTGTGCCTGTAGATTACATGATAAAAAAACCATCAGGCTTGCTGTTAGTGACAGGAGTGTAAATTTTTTCATAGCGTTTTATTTTGCACATTAAATCATTATATAAAAGTATGAAATTTAAACGATGAGTAAAAAGATTTATTACACTTTTTTCTATTAAGTATGAATTTATTACAACCACTAGTTATTTTATCATTATTTTTTCTGTCTTAATTAGTACTCCATTGCATAAAATTCTAAAAATATATATCCCTGGTTTTAATTCATTCCAGTCAAGAATAAACGGACTATTGATTTTGTTTTTAAAAACTTTCCTGCCTAATGCATCATATATTTCAAGGGCATAAATCTCATCAAGGTCATAATCATCTATTTTTATTGTTACTTTATCAATGATTGGGTTTGGATAAATATTTATTTTTTCGTTATATTCATTAGTGCTTGTCAATAGAGTCAGTGTCTGGGTCATAATGTTCGAGTTCAAGGCTTGCGAAGTATTTAAAACCAAGGAGTTTACTTTCGTAAATGACTGTTTTAAATACGAGCGTAACGCAGAAATCGGACATTATGGACAGACACTCATTAGTTTCAATACCTGTCCAGTAATAATAGCATGATGGGTATGAGGAATTTTGGTAAATCAGTGTATCGTTTTCTGAATAACACAATAATTCGTATGAATCCCCTCCAACCAGCAATGCTTCCC
>JAYENB010000051.1:0-23442 GCA_034721855.1 Bacteroidota bacterium | reverse complement strand
ACCGATTACCCCTTACCGATTACCAATCACCTTAACTTCCACCCGCCTGTTTAGTTGCCTGCCTTCTTCAGTATCATTGTCCGCAACAGGTACTTTATTTCCAAAGCCATGGTATTTGAGCCGTGATTCATCAATGCCTGATTCAATCAAAAACTGATATACTGCTTCTGCCCGGTCAACACTTAATCGCTTGTTGTACCAGTTGCTGCCAATATTATCGGTATGGCCGCGGATTTCAATTTCCAATCCCTTGTGTTTTTTGAGAAGCTGAGACAGTTTTTCCAGTGCCGAATATGATGATGGCAGCAGTTCTGATTGATTAAATGCAAAATATATTTTGGGCAGTTCTATCGAAAATCCGGTAGTGGCATCTTTAAGGCTTTCAATGAGTTTTGTATCCTTATTGTCCAGGGCTCCGTCCCTGATCTGCCCTGAAATGCTGTTGTAGTTGGGATTTTTCTTGTCGTCGCTGTTTTCTTGTCCAGAGCTACCGTCCTGATTTGATGTTTCATTCCTGTCAGTATTTATGCTCTGTTGCCCATCTGTATCTGAAGATAAATTATCCGCATTTTGATTTTCTGAGTTGCTGTTATCATTGTTTTGATTTATCGGATTGATATTATCAGCGTTTGTTCCTGCGTCAGCCAATACCTCATCCTGAGTTAATTGTTCTATGTAGTTGTTGTAAGCCTCCAGGAATGACTGTGAATCCTCATCCAGCCAGTCGTATCCCTGAGAAAGCTCATCCTGGCAGCCGCACTCAAAAGGATTTTCAATTTCGTATAGTTTTATGTCGTCAATATAATAATAGGCATACACAAAGCTTGAATCTGCCAGGCTATCTGTGTTTTCGAAATAATGGGTTTTTAAGTTTGGACAAAAATTTCCAATCGTTAAAAATGATTCCCTTCCCCTGGCCCTGAATACAGCACACAACTCATGCCATTCGTTTTTGTTTTTCATGATGTGACCGGGAGTGTTAAAAGCCAGGGGCTCAGCATCCAATAAACCTGCATCCCAGGATTTGAGTTGTTCCCGTGTAAAACTTATCCCAAGCGCGTCAACAGCAAAACTGGATCGGTCAGCCAGGGCATATTGCAACTTAAAACAATACAATTTTCTAAAATCAAGAGGTTGGTTTAATTCAATGGTGATGTATTCGCGCGATACTTTCCGTGGAGAGACACTGTCAATAAACACTTCCCGTAAAATAAGCCCGATGTATGCATCTCCCTCATAAGCAGGCATGTGTCCGGCAAAATTATCAGGCACTCCGGCCATGCTGTCACTGCATGTATGAAAATAATCAGGAGTGCCTTTGTTGGGATTAAGCCAATGTGGGATCAGCTCTTTTACGGGTTCCCTGGTAAAATCCTCTGGACATGCCCAACCTCCTTCAAAACCCGCATTGGAAATCAGATTTTGCCCATATAACATGAGTTCGAAAAACATGAAAAAAAGCAATAAATATGTCCGTTTCTTTTTCATCATCGTTGTTGTTGAAGAATAACACCCGGCTTTTGTTAATGTCTGAATAATCGCATTATGGACAGACACTAATCAGTATCAACAAAAGTAAACATTCACCGCAAAGTCACGAAAGCACGAGATGTAAAGTGATAAAACTTCATTTCTTTATGTATTCTTATTTTTTCCATATCTTATGTTATTTATTTATTTCTCATTTTATCCTTCCATCGCCCCATCGTGCCTTTGTGCTATCATGATAAGCGATTTAATTTTTCTTTTTCCATTTCTTAGTAACCTTGCCCGGCGACAGACGGGTTTGCGTCTTAGCGGTAAAAAAAGTATTTGTCTGAATATTTCCGTTTTATTTTAACAATGACGAATTTATGAAAATGAAATGAAAAATCCTGACTTTTAAATGAGTATTTAATGGATAAGTGGAATAATCTGGCAATTACAAGGTCTTCATGTGTCTTTTCCGTTTGCTTTCATAAATATCCTTGATATTGATAATGATGCCGGTTTCCTCTACACCTCCAAAATGGGGGTTTTCTACGGTGCCAAAAGTCTGCATGCTTGGAGAAAGATTCATGTACGCATTGAACAATGGCGGAATGTTTTCTCCCAATGAACGTACTTTCCTGCTTAGTGTAGTGTAATCTTTTTTGTAATTGTTACCGTCAAACACATTGTTGTATGTATCCATGTCAATCCGGATCGGATCAATAGCTTCAACCAGTTTGTCTTTATTGGGAAAATAAAGGTTGATGAAGGTGAGTATTAAATTCCGTGCCTGTTGGTCAAAGTGCTTGTACATGGTTATTTTTCCAAAGAAATATTTCATGTCCAGGTATTTTACTACCAGTGCACCAAGGCCGTCCCATAAATTATCCAAAGCATACAGGCCTTTTTTCCTGTTGTTGGCAAACTGATACTTTGGTTGTACGATAGACCTTCCCAATTCAATGGTATGGGGGAGGTATGCTTTTATGAAATGTTCAGAAAATTTGAATAAACGCTTGGTGGCCAGTTTTTCGTCAACATTGTCTATGACATCTTTTCCGCAAATAAAGCGATATGCTCCTACAATTTCACGATCTTCAGGATCCCAGACGATCAATTGTTGATATGGCGTATCAGCAACATCATATTTATCGATATCCAATGCTTTTCCCGTTCCTCCTCCGGCTTCTCTGAAAGTCAATTCACGCAGCCTGCCAATTTCACGCAGCAACATGGGGGCGTTTTTATGTGTGAAAACATAAATTTCAGAACTTCCAAAATTAGACTTTCTGAGAAAAATATCGTTTGTGAGTTCTTTCTCGAGCAAATTTCGTTCAACCGGTGGTATTATTTTTTCCATGAATAATATAGAGTCTTTTAAATTTTTAACAAAGTTAATAAATTTTTTCAAATGTCATTCACGCATGGAATATACTTTATCTCTGACAAACTTAGCCCATTTCTTATGTGTTTTGGTATGATCAAACGTTTCATAGGATATTGGTTTGCCGAAATGTAAACAGATTGTCTCGCCTTTTTGTTTAAAAACTTCGTTTGGTAAAAACATCATTTCAACATTGAATTTGATGTGAAGCAATTTACGCAATTTTGCTAGGTAATAAAAGAAATTGGAATTTCTGCCTTCAATGTACACCGGAATAACATCCCTTTTGTATTGAATGGCTTTTGTGATGAATGTTTTTTTCCATTCAAGGTCTTTGATTTCGCCTTTGATCTTTCGGGATGCTAAGCCTGCAGGAAATATTAAAATTTGTGCGTTTGAAGCAAACGTGTCGTTCAGTAATTCTATGCTTTCCCTGTTTTGTCCGCCGAATTTATTTAACGGAATAAAAATGGATTCCATGGGTTTGAGATACATAAGGAGGTCATTTACAGGTACTTTTATGTTTTTAAAATACCGGCCTACCATTACCATAAATACATGACTTTCTGTGCCTCCCATGGGATGATTGGCGGCAAAAATAAATTTACCTTTTTCAGGTATGTTTTTTTCACCATGAGTTTTGATTTTAATATCAAACTCGTCAAGAAATGCCTGCGACCAATCCAGCCCTTTTTTGTCATGATGACGGCGTAAAAAGGCATTTATCTCATCCTGATGAACAATACGTTTTAAAACCTTCACTACAAAACCAGGAATTTTGCGTTTCCCTGATTTATTCCTGACAATTTGGTCAAGGTCAATCTGTAATATGTCATCTTGTTTGTTGTTGTTTTGCATCGTTACCTTTTCTTGAAAACTATTTAGTGTTTGTCCATAATGTCCAATATCTGCGTTGTTGCTCAAATTTTAAATCCTCATATACGCTAGTATACTGCGGTTTAAAATTATCACACGCTCCCGATTAAATGCGGGACAGGCTTTGATCTTAAACATTATGGTTCAAACACTCTGAGTTTATAGACAGACACTATTCAGTCGTTGAACCACATCCACATCCCAGCCACAGCTGGTAACTTGCCTTCCGCAGGTGGAGTAGTCAGGAACTGGTGGTAAGGGATAACACCCAATGACACAGTTTTTTTGGTGTCATTGTGATTTTTATAAATATTATCCAATGTTAAACCTGATACAAAAATAACAAAAACCCTGTCATTTAATCTGTGATAACCCGTGAAATTTTGTCCAGATTCGTGAAATCCCTTTTTGACAGAAACGACTAATCCCGATATGTGTTCTTATTTCTTCCATTTCGTTCTGTCGTTCTATCTCACTTTCACACTCTCTCCATCTCACCCTCTCCCCATCTCGCTATCCCGCGTGAGGGCGGAGGCGGTTAGCCTGCTGCCGATGAGCCTTACAGCCTGTTGCTGTGGCAGAGCGACCAGCGGAAGCTCCTGTCCACAGCATAACAGGCTGAAGGCGAAGCAAAGCAGCTAATAGCCGCAGACCGACCCTGATTTCTACGTGGGCGTTTTCTTATTCGCTAAGCGAATTCAAAGCCCACGTAGAAATCAGGGGCACGCCCTGTTAATAATATCACTCCGTCTCTACATTGTTTTTTCATGCCATCGTGCCATCGTGCTATCGTTTTTTGTGAACTGTAATCCAAGCATCAAGTATAATTTTTGACAAGCGATTTAAATTATCTTTTTTTTCTCTGCGTCTTAGCGTCTTAGCGGTAATAATGTATTTGTCTGAATAGTTGCTCAGAAAGAAAAATGCTGCGATAATGAAAAAAGTTATCAACAAAATGGGATAAAATGGAAAAAATTGGTAGAAATTGGGAAATTATTATTATTTTTACCTCTTGAATTTCGAAAATGAAATTTTTAGCGCATGTTTATTGGTGAACATATAGTAAAACTTGACAGTGCAGGACGTGTACTTTTTCCTTCTGCATTAAAACGGCAGCTTGGCGGGCGTGAGCAGGAAGGCTTTGTTATCAAAGAAGACATTTTTGAGCCTTGCCTGGTGTTGTATCCGATGCATGAATGGGAAAGGCAAAATAAAATTTTGCAGCAGAAATTAAATCCTTACAAAAGGGAACATAGCCGTTTTATTCGCCAATTTTACAGCAGTACGGCTGAGATGTACCCGGATTCCAACAACCGCTTGCTAATCCCCAAACGACTTATTACCAAAATCAATGCAAATAAGGAACTTGTGTTTGCAGGCCTGGATACAAAAATTGAAATCTGGCCGCATGAAGCTTGGAAAAATATGGAAACGGATGATGATTTTGGTTCACTCGCTGAAAAAATATTAGGTCAATCTGATAATCCGATAAGTGAAGAATGAGCTATCATGTTCCTGTATTATTGACAAAAGCTGTGGATGCCTTGAATGTAAAGCCGGATGGAAAATATGCCGATCTTACATTTGGAGGAGGGGGGCATAGTCAGCTCATATTATCTCAGCTTAAAAAGGGAACATTGATGGTTTTCGATCAGGATGAAGATGCCTTAAAAAACATTCCCGATGCCAAAAATATCATTGCTGTTCATGCCAATTTCAGGTACATCAAACAGTTTATGAGGTATTATCAAATTGATTTGTTTGACGGCATCATAGCTGATCTGGGCGTATCATCATGGCAGATCGATGAAAAAGAACGCGGTTTTAGTTTTCGTTTTGATGCTGAGCTTGATATGCGGATGAATCCGGATGATGTGATAAAAGCAAAAGATGTCATTGACAATTACGATGAAGGCAATCTGATAAGGATATTTCGCAACTATGGTGAATTGAAAAATGCTGGCCAAATTGCCCAAAGGATTGTGAAAGCAAGGAAAATAGGGCATATAAAGACCACGGGTGATTTAAAGGAATTACTGAGTCCTCTGGTTGCGCAGCATATTGAACATAAGTTTTTTGCCAGGGTGTTTCAAGCTTTAAGGATAGAGGTAAACCAGGAGATGGAGGCTTTGAAAGAATTTTTAGCCATGGTTCCGGATGTATTAAAGCCGGGAGGCAGGTTGGTGGTCTTATCATATCATTCGCTTGAAGACAGGTTGGTAAAAAATTTCATACGTGCCGGAAATCCCGATGGTAAAATAGAAAAAGACTTTTTTGGAAACTTCATCAATCCGGTAAAGGCAATAACGAAAAAACCTGTTCAGGCAGATGAAAAAGAAACAGATGAAAACCCCCGTGCCAGAAGTGTGAAAATGCGAATTGCCGAAATGAAAAAACATGAGTAAAAAGAATTCACATACAAAGGATAAAGAACAAACCAAAAATTTCAGGAGAAATTTTCAGGGTGTGTTGGATGGGAGTCTGCTTACCAGGGAGAATGTGATTAAGCAGTTGCCTTTCATTATTTTCCTGACCTTACTGGGATTGATATACATCACCAACAGGTACCATGCTGAAAAGGTTTTTGTGTTGACAGAGGAAACAAGAAAAGAAATCCGTGAATTAAGGAGTGAAAAGATATCTATACAGTCTGAGTTGATGCGTAAATCAAGACAGAAGGAAGTGTTAAAAATGCTCAAACAACAGGGATCAGAACTAAGATATGCTCAAGAACCGCCTGTGAAAATTGTGTATGAACTTGATCAATGAAAACAGAAAAAAAACATATCGTTTTTCGTGTGAAGCTTGTTTATGCTTTCATGTTGTTGATGGGCTTACTTGTTGTGGGGAAGTTGATTGCGCTTCAAATTTTTACTGATGAGGAAGAAATAGAATCGCTCAGCAAGCAGGTTATCCATGAAAGTGTAATTGATCCTTTCAGGGGAGATATACTGAGTAGAAATGGCAAGGTGTTAGCTACATCAGTACCATACTATGAGGTGGGCTGGGACCCGAATTGTCAGACCATAACAGATCAGCTTTTTATTGAAAAAATTGACTCCCTTCCCATTTGTTTGTCTGAGATTTTGGGAGAGCCCGTTGTTTATTATGATCATATTCTTCGACAAGGACGTGATCAGGGAGACCGTTATGTCAGGCTAAGTTTTAATGCATCGTATGAACAGCTTAAAGCATTAAAGCAATGCCCTATCTTCAGAAGAGGCCGTTTTAAGGGTGGCTTTGTTTATTTTCAACACAGTGAGCGTGAACATCCCTATGGTGTGCTTGCACGGCGAACAATTGGAACCATGCGGAAAAATGGCCGTAAGGGAGTGGGGCTTGAAGATGCGTTTGACAAAGAACTGAGGGGGATTGAAGGCTTTGCTGTTAAGCAAAAGGTGGCCGGAAACTTATGGATGCCTGTGAATGACGGCAATGAAATTGAACCTCAGGATGGAATGGATTTGATTACTACCATTGATGTCAGAATTCAAGACGTTGCTGAAACGGCTCTGGAAAGACGGCTTCGATTTCATGATGCAGATCATGGCTCGGCTGTTGTTATGGAGGTAGAAACAGGCAATGTACTTGCCATTGCCAATCTTAAGAAAAATAAATATGACAATTACATTGAGGCCTATAATTATGCGGTTGGTGAAGCTACCGATCCGGGATCAACATTTAAACTTGCATCCGTAATTGTAGCGCTGGAAGATAAGGTTATTCAACCTGATGATAGGATCAATACAGGTAACGGGGTTTTTTATTATTACGATCACCGTATGGAAGATACGCATGAAGGTGGTTTTGGAACTATCACTTTTGCCGAAGCACTGATAAAATCTTCAAACGTGGGAATTTCCAAGGTGATTTTCAAACATTACAATTCAAGGCCTGAGCAATTTGTTGACAGGTTATATAAAATGGGTTTAAATCAGCCGCTTGGGGTGTGTATTCGTGGAGAAGCAGACCCATTGATTCGTTATCCGGGAGAGGATAAATGGTCAGGATTGTCATTGCCGCAAATGTCTATTGGGTATGAAGAGGAACTGACCCCGCTCCAAATACTTGCTTTTTACAATGCCGTTGCCAACGATGGAGAAAAATTAAAACCCCGTTTTGTTAGTTCGCTGAATTACAGGGGTAAAAAGGTGAAAAAAAACCCCACGGAAGTGTTAAACCCTTCAATTTGTTCCCGCACTACGTTGAATCAGGTCAGGGATATGCTTGAGGGAGTGGTAGAAGAGGGCACGGCTGTAAATCTGAAAAACAACAATTATACCATTGCCGGGAAAACAGGTACAGCCCAAATTAATTACGGAATGACAAATAAAAAGCAGTATTACCAGGCTTCTTTTGTGGGGTATTTTCCCGCAGATGATCCGAAATATTCATGCATTGTGGTTATTCATGATCCGAAAAGGTATGGTTATTACGGAAATATTGTGGCCGGACCAGTATTCCGTGAGATCGCAGACAGGATCCATGCCATTGATCCTGAGCTGCACCCTAGCCCAAGAATACAGAACAACCAGACGGTATTACCAGCTGTTAAAATTTCTGACAGAAAAAAACTGAACCACTCCCTTGATGCACTGGATTTACCCCGTGATACCAGAAATATGCGTGAGTGTCAATGGGTATATCCCGTAGAAAAAGATGGCAAAATCATGTATTACATCAGGGATTACAATCAAAAAAACATAGTGCCAAACGTTGTCGGCATGGGCTTGAGTGATGCTATTAAAGTGCTTGAAGAGCATGGTTTTAAGGTTAGGACCAAAGGAAGAGGAATGGTGGTAAAGCAACAGCCGGAAGCCTTTAGCGAATCCAAAGATGGACAGTACATCAAAATTGTATTAGCAACATGAGAACATTGAATTTAAAACATATTGAACAAAGTTTAGATGTTGTAAAAATCATCAAAGGGGCATGTTCTCACTACAATGAGATTTGTTTTGATAGCCGTAATGTCAGTGGGGATGCGATATTTGTTGCAGTTCCCGGGACGTCTGTTGACGGACATGAATACATTCCACAGGCAGTAAAAAATGGAGCAAAATTGATTGTATGTGAGAAATTACCACAAGTCAGGAACGAAGGGATAGGGTATATTCAAGTGAAAGATGCAGCAGTTGCATTATCGCGCCTGGCTTCTGAGTTTTACGGTAATCCATCTAAAGAATTGAAACTGGTTGGGATTACAGGTACCAATGGAAAAACCACCACTGCCACCATGTTGTATAATCTAATGGAAAATATGGGATATAAAGCCGGTCTTTTATCAACTATCAGGAATTATATACACAACAGTGAAGTCCGGGCTACGCATACGACACCTGATCCGGTTCAGATTAACAGGTTGATGGCAGAAATGGTTGATACAGGCTGTGAATTCTGTTTTATGGAAGTGAGTTCGCATGCCATCTCGCAAAAACGCATTGACGGGTTGGATTTTGATGTGGCGGTTTTTACAAACATAACGCATGATCACCTGGATTACCACAAAACATTTTCCAATTACGTGCAGGCAAAAAAACGCTTCTTCGACAATCTGGATAAACATGCCTTTGCACTTGTTAATACCGATGACAAACATGCTTCTGTCATGGTTCAGAACAGCAAAGCCACGAAGAAATCATTTGCGTTGAGAACAATGGCTGATTACAGGCTTAGCATTGGTGAAAAACATTTTGACGGGATGCAGCTTTTTATCAACGGCAATGAACTGTGGACACCGGTAATAGGAGAATACAATGCCTGCAATATGCTGGCTGCATTTGCCACAGCAGATTTATTGGGATTACCCCAGGTCGAAATATTAAAAGCCTTATCGGAATTATCGCCGGTTGAAGGACGGCTTGAAACCATTCGCTCTGATGATGGAAAAACAGCTGTTGTGGATTATGCCCATACGCCGGATGCCCTGGAGAATGTGCTGACCACTTTATTTGATTTAAAAAGAGAGGGACGTCAGTTGATTTGCGTATGTGGTGCCGGAGGTGACAGGGATACGAAAAAACGTCCGGAAATGGGAAGAATTGCTGCATTGTACAGCAATAAAATCATCATCACTTCAGATAACCCACGAAGTGAGAAACCTGAAAGCATCATTGAGGATGTGGAATCCGGGGTGCCAACAGATAAGGTGGTGCATACTCTAAAAATTGCTGACAGGAAGGAAGCCATAAAAATGGCCTGGAACCTGGCTAATAGTGGTGATTTAATTCTTGTGGCCGGCAAAGGCCATGAAACATATCAGGAAATCAACGGTGTTAAACATCATTTTGATGACCGTGAAGTGATATATGAACTGATAAATAAACGTTTAAATAAATCCTAAATACTAAACAAATTCAAATGATGAAAAAACAAAATTCAAAACAATATGACCTGGAAGATAGAACTTATGAAAATTTTTGGATCAAAAATAACTAAATCAAAGTAGGTTGGAGCAAGTACCATAGTTTTGAATATTAATAATCCGTCTTCATTTCATTACGCCGGACAAGTTATGTTAATTAAGAAACGCTATACTAGTTATGTTGTATTATCTTTTTGAATATCTCAATGAGTTGGATGTCCCGGGTGCCGGTATGTTTGAATACATTTCATTTAGGTCAGGATTGGCGGTGATCACTTCGCTCATAGTTTCCATGATCTTTGGAAAGCGGATAATCAATTTATTGCAAAAAGCTCAAATCGGGGAAACCATCAGAGACCTTGGTCTCGAAGGTCAGCTCCAAAAAAAGGGGACGCCTTCGATGGGTGGACTGATCATCATTTTTTCCATCATTGTACCCACCCTGTTGTTTGCCCGCCTGGACAATGTATATATCATCCTGATGATCGTCACTACACTGTGGTTGGGATTCATTGGATTTGTGGATGATTACATCAAAATATTTAAAAAGAACAAAGCGGGGCTGGCTGGAAAATTTAAAATCCTTGGTCAGGTGGTGCTTGGTATTATTGTCGGAGGAACACTCTATTTCTCAGATACGGTAGTTATTAGAGACAGGATGCAGGATGTGACACCACAAATGCTGCAAAGTGAAAACATTAACATTGAAGAAGTTGACGGGGAGAAAAAAGTTGAATACATTGACCATAAGTCCACCATTACCACCATTCCGTTCACAAAAAACAATGAATTGGATTACAAATCATTGCTGTGGTTTATTGATTCCCCGGGAGCGTGGGTGTGGATTGTATATGTGATCATTGTTATTTTGATTGTCACGGCCGTTTCAAACGGAGCCAATCTAACCGATGGTCTGGATGGGCTGGCTACAGGAAGTTCATCCATTATCGGGGCCACACTTGGGATTTTGGCTTATGTGTCGGGTAACTTTATCGCGGCGGATTACCTCAATATCATGTATATTCCACAATCGGGCGAGCTTGTGATATTCATGAGCGCATTCATCGGGGCAACCATTGGTTTTTTGTGGTACAATTCATATCCGGCACAGGTATTTATGGGTGATACAGGTAGTTTAACCATTGGGGGTATCATTGCTGTTTTTGCTATCATCATCAGAAAAGAACTGTTGATACCAATCCTGTGTGGTGTTTTCCTGATGGAAAGCCTCAGTGTGTTGTTGCAGGTGGGCTGGTTTAAATACACGAAAAAACGGTTTGGAACTGGACGTAGAATATACCTGATGGCCCCCCTGCATCATCATTATCAAAAAAAGGGATTTCCTGAAGCCAAGATCGTAATTAGGTTCTGGATCGTGGGTATCCTGCTCGCTGTCTTTACCATTGTAACCCTTAAAATTAGATAATTGTGAAAAAAATTGTTGTCATAGGTGCAGGAGAAAGTGGTTTTGGAGCAGCAGTGCTTGCCAAAGCCAAAGGCTGTGATGTGCTTGTTTCTGACAACAATGAAATTGATATTAAATTCAAAGCAAAACTTAAAGAACAACACATCCGCTATGAAGAAAACGGCCACTCGGAACGTGAAATTTTAAAGGCTGATGAAATCATAAAAAGTCCGGGTGTTTCTCCCGCTGTTCCCATCATAAAAAGAGCTATAGATAGGGATATTCCTGTGATTTCAGAAATTGAATTTGCAGGCCGGTACACCAATGCTAAAATGATTTGTATTACCGGTAGCAATGGAAAAACCACAACAACACTCTGGGCTTATCATATATTGAAACATGCTGGTCTTAATGTGGGGCTTGCCGGGAATGTTGGTAGCAGCCTGGCTTATGAGGTGGCTACAAATCAACATGATTATTATGTGATTGAGCTGAGCAGTTTTCAACTGGATAACATGTATGATTTCAAAGCTGATATTGCTGTATTATTAAACATCACCCCTGATCATCTTGATCGATATGACTTTGATTTTAACAAATACATTAATTCAAAATTCAGGATACTCCAAAATCAGAATGAAAACGATGTCTTTATTTATTCGGCTGATGATTCTGTGATAAAAAAGGAATTGGCACTGCGCAACATAAATGCCCGTAAAATTCCATTCAGTATCAGGGGAAAAATCGAAAAACCTTCTGTACACCTGGAAAACAAAAACATAATGTTTAACATAAAAACCCCTTTTAGTATGTCAGTAGAAAACGTTTCTTTACCTGGTAGCCACAATACCTATAATTCAATGGCTGCCGGCGCGATTGCCAAGGTTCTAAACATTAAAAAAGAAAACATCAGAGAAAGTTTGATGGGTTTTAAAAATGTAGAACACCGGCTTGAACCTGTGATTAAGGTGCATGGCATTGAATTTATTAACGATTCAAAAGCCACCAATGTAAACTCTGCATGGTATGCGCTTGAAAGCATGACAAAACAAACAGTATGGATTGTCGGAGGCATTGACAAAGGCAACGATTACAAGCAAATGGAAGAGCTTGTAAAGCAAAAAGTCAAAGCCATTGTATGCCTGGGCAAAGACAACCGGAAAATTCACGATACTTTTAGCAATATGGTGGATAAGGTTGTGGATGCCAACACTATGAAAGATGCGGTTACGGCTGCATATTACCTGGCAAAAGACGGAGATGCTGTCTTGTTGAGTCCTGCTTGTGCAAGTTTTGACCTGTTTGATAATTATGAAGACCGTGGTAATCAGTTTAAAGCTGCAGTAAGGGCATTGTAAAAATAAATTTAACCAATGTTAACTGTTTTTAACTGTGAACGGTTACAAATAAATAATATGAGATCATTGAGTACATATTTCAAAGGTGACCGGGTTATCTGGATTATATTGCTCGTGCTTGCTATATTTTCCATACTCACGGTATATAGTGCCTCTGGCATGCTTGCGTATAAATTCCAGGGAGGCAATACAACTTATTACCTTGTCAGGCATGTGTTGCAGATGGGTTTTGCATTTTTTGTGATTTTCTTGATACACAAAATTCCGTATTTGTACTTCAGTAAATTATCAAAATTTTTCTTTTATGTTTCAATTATTCTGCTGTTGCTTACCTTGTTGATAGGGGTTAATTTGAATGAGGCAAGCAGATGGCTGAAATTGCCGGGAGGGCTGACTTTTCAAACGTCGGATTTTGCTAAAATTGTTTTGATCGTATTTCTTGCCAGGCGCTTGTCAAAGCAAAAGCATGAAATTACTGATTTTAAATCCGCATTTAAGATCATCATGTTTCCGGTTCTTATCATTTCAGCCTTAATATTTCCGGCCGATTTTTCTACAGCGATGATTATTTTTGTGGTTTCCCTAGTAATGATGTTTATTGCCAGGGTGCCATGGAAATACATTTTAGGACTCATTGGGATTGCGCTGGCAGGGGTTTTTATTTTTGTCGGAGTGGCTTTATTGATGCCAAACAGCAGCCGTGTAGAAACATGGAAAGCCAGGATAGAAGGGTTTGTCTCCGGAGACGATGAAAGCAATTTTCAGGCCGACCATGCACGCATAGCTATTGCATCCGGAGGGGTTATTCCAAATGGCCCCGGAAAATCCATTCAGCGTAATATTTTACCACATCCTTATTCTGATTTTATTTTTGCCATCATAGTTGAGGAATACGGTATTATCCTGGGTGGTTTGATTATTCCCTTGTTATACCTGATATTTTTTAACCGTTCCTTAAAAATCGTAAGAAAATGCAAAGGCAGTTTTTCTGCTTTAATGGTAGCAGGATTGGCTTCATTGTTTGTAATTCAGGCATTTGTAAATATGTTGGTGGCTGTTAATTTGCTCCCGGTGACAGGGCAAACTTTGCCGTTTGTGAGTATGGGAGGGACATCAATGGTTTTTATAGGTGCCGCTTTTGGACTGATTTTATCCGTGAGCCGTACAATAGAGGAAGACCAGGTAAAACATGAATTAAATGCTCAAACTGATAATAATGTAAACGGGAAAAATAATGAAGCATAAAATTATCATAAGCGGTGGGGGTACGGGTGGACATATCTATCCTGCTATCAGTATTGCCAATGCAATAAAAGATAAGCATCCCGATGCTGACATACTGTTTGTGGGTGCTCTGGGACGTATGGAAATGGGAAAAGTTCCCGAAGCCGGATATGAAATCATCGGATTGCCTGTGATGGGGATGCAAAGAAAATTCTCGCTGAAAATGTTCAGTTTTGCCTGGAAATTAATGCAAAGCCTGCGTAAATCCGGTAAAATTATTCGAAATTTTTCTCCTGATGTTGTGGTCGGTGTAGGTGGATACGCCAGTGGCCCGATGTTGCGTAAAGCATCACGTAAAGGTATTCCCTGCCTCATACAGGAACAAAATTCTTTCCCGGGCATTACCAATAAGTTACTGGCCAAATCCGTACAAACAATATGTGTCGCTTACGATGGCCTCGAAAAATGGTTCCCGAAAGAAAAAATTGTATTCACAGGAAATCCGGTTCGGCAGGATATTACAAACATAAAGCCCAAAGCACCCGAGGCTATCGAATTTTTTGGATTAAACCCTGAAAAACCCGTTTTACTTGTTGTGGGTGGAAGCCTGGGAGCAAAAACAATAAACCTTGCCATGGCTAAAAGTTACAAAAAAATTCAAAATGTTGGCATACAAGTGTTGTGGCAGTTTGGGAAATACGGTGTGAAGATAGCTGAAGAAGCCATTTCTCACGCGGATAAACATGTAAAAGCTTTCGAGTTTATTTATAAAATGGATTATGCTTTTTCTGTTGCTGATGTTGTGATTTCAAGAGCAGGGGCCGGCACAATCTCTGAATTATGCCTTGTGCAAAAACCGTCAGTACTTATTCCTTCACCTAATGTGGCCGAGGATCATCAACGTAAAAATGCACTTGCCCTTGCTGAAAAAGATGCGGCTGTTATGGTTGAAGATAATCAGGCTGAAGAGCAAATGGCAGATGTAGCCATAGAACTGATCAATGATAAATCAAGACAAAAAATGTACGCAAGCAATATTAAAAAATTTGCCAAACCGGAGGCTGCCAATCAAATTGCAAATGAAGTTTTGAAGCTGATACAATGATGAGCATAAATGATGACATAAAAAATATTTATTTAATCGGCATCGGTGGTATTGGAATGAGTGCCCTGGCAAGGTATTTCCTGCAAAAAGGGAAATGGGTAGGAGGTTATGACCGCACGTATTCTTATTTAACCTCTCAACTTGAAGATGAGGGAGCTGTGATACATTACGATGATGGTGTTGACATGATTCCTGATCACATCAAAGCAGATAAAAACAGCCTAATTATTTATACTCCGGCTATTCCGGATACTAACCTCAAGAAACAGTTTTTTATGCAGTCGGGACACAGGCTAATGAAAAGGGCTGAAGTGCTCGGTGAATTAAGCCGTGCATACAATACAATTGCTGTTGCCGGCACCCATGGCAAAACAACCATTTCAACCATGCTCGCTCATTTGCTTCAATACAATGAAAACAAGGCTCATGCCTTTTTAGGCGGCATCAGCCTGAATTACAATTCCAATTATATTGATGGGAGAGAAAGCGGGATCATGGTCGTTGAGGCAGATGAATTTGACAGGTCTTTTTTGCAACTTCAGCAAACATCAGCGATTGTAACCATGGTGGATGCAGATCATCTTGACATATACAATAACAAAGCAATGTTGACCGCAGCATTCAATGAATTTATTGCTAAAACGCCACAAGATTTGCTTATCAGGTACGATACGGCAATAAACATAAATGCAAAATCATGTTATACGTATGATCTGTTCAATGAAAAATCTGATTTTTACGTGTCACGCTTTCGTCAGAATGGGATGTATTACTGCTTTGATTTACATACTCCGGAAGCTGTGATAGAAAACCTGGAGATGGGGGTGCCGGGAAGGATCAATCTTGAAAACATGGTGGCGGCAGCATCCATGGCTTTTATGTATGGTGTAAGCGCCCGCAATCTGCGTAAAGCTGTAGCTGATTTTAAGGGTATCAAAAGGCGGTTTGAAATCGTATTACATAACCGGAAGATAGTTTATATAGATGATTATGCACATCATCCTGAAGAAATAAAACGTACGTTGCATGCTGTACGTGCATTGTTTCCGGGTAAAAAAATAGCCGGTGTTTTTCAACCCCATTTGTATTCCAGAACACGTGATTTTGCAGATGGTTTTGCTTCTGCACTTGAAAAATTGGATGTGTGTTTGATATTGCCAATATATCCGGCAAGGGAGTTGCCAATCCCCGGTGTGAATTCAGAGCTGATTTTGAAAAAAATGCAGCATGATCAGGCCAGAATCATTACAAAAGAAGCATTGCCAGGTTATTTAAGATCCCATAAACCCGACGTATTGATTACCCTGGGTGCCGGTGATATTGACAAATTGGTTAACCCGATAAAAACTGTGTTGAGTGAATAAATGGAAAGACATATGGGGTATTTTAAAATGGGCATTACTCATTGGCTATTTCGTTGTCATTATGGGGTTTGTGAAAAAGGAGCATCGCTCGGTTGTGTGTAAAGAAATTAATTATGAAATTGATGACAGGCATAAGTTTGTTGATACAGTTGATGTTTATAACCTGTTAGTAAAGGATACTTTATATCCGGTTGGAATTAAAATCCACAACATCAACTTGAAAAAAATTGAAGATGTGATCGTTTCGCATGAGGCCATACAAAATGCCGAAGTGTTTTTGCAATTGGATGGAAGTTTATTCATTGATGTTAAACAACGTAATCCCGTTATGCGGATAATAACCGAATCCAATATGCATTATTACATTGATAATGATTATGCGCTTATGAATACAGGATACAATTACACTGCCGACGTACCCGTATTAAGCGGTCATTTCCCGGATACCCTGGTTATGGCTTTTAAAAGAGGGAATGACAGCCTGCAACTCCCGGAATATCCGTTTACCATTCAGGATATGATGGAGTTTTCTGCATTTATATATGAGGACGCATTATGGCGGAATATGATTGTGCAGATTTACATAAACGACAATCACGAGTTTGAACTTGTTCCCAGGGTAGGTAAGCATATTATTATACTTGGAAATCTGGATAATTATGCTTATAAAATGAAAAAACTGGAAGCCTTATACAGGAAAGCATTTTCAGAATTTGGATGGAAAAAATACAAAACAATAAATCTAAAATACAGTAATCAGGTCGTATGTTCAAAAAAATAAATGCTTATGATGCAATATAATACAAATCCGATGTTGAGTGTTATTGATATTGGGACCACCAAAATTGTAGCACTGACAGGACAAAAAAATGAAGAAGGACGTTTTGAAATACATGGTATGGGCAAACGGCCTTCGTATGGAGTAAGACGTGGTCTGGTAATGAATATTGAAGAAACTGTGGCTGCCATCACTGAAGCGGTAAATGAACTGAAAGCATGCACAGGCAAAGAGATCGATGAGGTAGTAATCGGCATTGCCGGCCAACATGTCAAGTCCATGAAAAACAGTATAAAATCCGAGATTTTATCAGAGGATGGTGTGGTAAGCGAAGATGATGTAATTTGGATGATCCAGAAAATGTACAAATCGCAGGTTGGAGCCGGCGAACATATTCTGCATGTGATTCCCCAGTCCTTTAAGCTTGACGGAAAGAACTGTATCACAGACCCTAAAGGATGGTTTGCAAAAGAAATGGAAGCGGTTTTTCATGTCATTGTTGGCAAAATCAATTCTATGGAAAACATTAAAAATTGTGTTAACAGGGCCGGTTTCGATGTAAAACGAGTGATGCTCGAACCCCTGGCTTCTGCTGATGCGGTATTGTCAAAGCGTGAGAAAGAAATGGGTGTGGCTATGGTTGATATCGGTGGTGGGACCACTGATATGGCTATATTTTACAATGAGGTGCTTCAACATACTGCTGTTATTCCTTTCGGTGGAAATACGGTTACAGCAGACATCAAACAGAGTTTTTCCGTGCTTCAATCGCAGGCTGAAAACCTGAAAATTGAATATGGTGCTGCTTTGCAATCAAAATCACAAAAAGACATCATGATACAAGTTCCCGGATTAAAAGGCAGGGAAGAAAGGAAGATTCTGCTGAATGAATTGGTTTATGTGATTCAGGAGCGTATGAAAGAGATTGTATATGCCATTAAATTTCAGATTGAAGAATCCGGTTATGCCGATAAGCTCAATGCCGGCATTGTACTGACAGGCGGAGGCGCTTTGCTGAAAAATCTCCCGCAGCTTGTAACTGCTATTACCGGCTATGATGTCATCATTGGGTTTCCACGGGAACACATTACCGGAGAATACGCGAAAGCAGTTAACCAGCCGATGTTTGCTACCAGTGTTGGCCTGATGATGAAATACGATATGTTGTTGAATGACATTCCGCCCGAATGGAATGAAAACATCCTGCAATACGATATTAAGGCACCTGAGAATGATGAGGAAGAAGAAAATGATGAAAAAGAAAGCAAAAAATCCACTAAATCCGGTGGCAGCATATTTAAAAAATTTACATCCAAAATAAAAACAATGTTGGATGAAGAAGAAGAAGATTTTGAAAACTAATAAAACATAAACCTATGACTGATTATAAATTTGATTTTGAAACTGAGAGCAACTCCATCATAAAAGTAATTGGTGTGGGTGGCGGAGGCAGCAATGCTGTCAATCAAATGTTCAGGGAAGGCATTCGTGACGTTGATTTTGTGGTATGCAACACAGACCTGCAGGCACTTAAAGACAGCCCTGTCCCCATAAAAGTGCAGATGGGAAAAACCCTGACAGAAGGCCTGGGGGCCGGGAATAAACCTAAACAAGGCAGAGAGGCTGCAATAGAGAGCCTGAAAGACATTGAAGCCCTGTTGGATAAAAACACGAAAATGATATTCATCACTGCAGGGATGGGGGGTGGTACCGGTACGGGAGCAGCTCCTGTCATTGCCAAAGCAGCCAGTGAAAGAGGAATACTTACCGTGGCGATTGTAACGATTCCGTTTAAATTTGAAGGGCCCCAGCGGTTAAAATCTGCTTTGGAAGGTGTGGAAGCATTGCGCCCCATAGTTGACAGCCTCCTGATCATTAACAATGATCATCTGAAAAAGATTTATGGCAAAGAAAATTTCTCTGCGGCGTTTAAAAGGGCTGATAATGTGTTGTTAACTGCTGCAAAAGGCATTGCCGAGGTAATTACAGTGCATGGATACATCAACGTTGATTTTGAAGATGTTAAAACCGTGATGAAAAACAGTGGTGTGGCTTTAATGGGATCATCACGGGCCAAAGGTGAGTCACGGGCCATGAATGCAATTAAGGATGCTTTGACTTCTCCCTTGCTCAATGACAATGATATCAAAGGGGCAAAAGATATTTTACTTAACCTTACGTATGGTAAAGATGAGATAAAAATGGACGAAATCAGTGAAATCACATCTTATATTGAAGAAGCTGTCGGCGAGTCATCAAATATTATCTGGGGCACCGGAATGGATGAAAGTCTGGAAGATGAGATTAACGTTACCATCATAGCCACCGGATTTGAAATTGCAAGCGGTTTGTATGAATCAAAAAAAACCAAACGCATTCATGTGGAGAAAGAAGAAAAAGTACAAACAGTATCACCCGACCAGGAACCCGATGTGTCCAAACAGGCTAAATTGGATTTTCCTGATCCTGAAGATGAAGAGGCAGATTTCAACAGCGATGCTGATAATTATACTTACCTGAAAAACATGGATGAAATGCATGACGATGATCAATTAACTGATTTGGAACAAAATCCTGCCTATAAACGTTCAAAGAAATACAAAGACAATTCAAACAAACAAGGAGGGTAATTATTCAGGCAAATACATTTTTTACCGACTGTTACCGCTAAGACGCAGAGAAATGGCGATAGCGAGAAGGCACGATAGGGCGATGTGACGATGTTACGACAGCATGAATTCACGATGGGGCGAGTTGGCGAGTTGGCGATGGGGTGATGGCATGATAAGGAGAAATATTCAGAACTCAGGAAAAAATAAAGCTATATCCCTTGAAATCTCATGCAATCATGCATTCGTGCTATTTTGATATTCCGTTAAATTTTATAACTTTGTAACCTTGCCCGACGACAGACGGGTCTCCGTCTTTGCGGTGAGGAGCTATTTTTTTTGATACTTATTAGTTACAAAGGAGGGCATAAACAATGACTTTACAGGAAAAAATCACAAGAGACATGAAAGAAGCCATGCGGGAAAAAGATAAAATCCGTTTGGCAGCACTTCGTGCAGTGAAATCTGCACTGTTGTTAATGGCAACAGATTCACAAAAGAAAAAGATAGAACCGGCAGATGAACTAAAAATGTTACAAAAACAGGTCAAACAACGCAAAGATTCGGCTGAAATTTACACAAAACAAAACCGGGATGACCTGGCTGAAATTGAATTAAAAGAAGCAGAAGTTATCGAATCTTATCTGCCGGATAAGTTATCACCTGAAGAAATTGAGGCAGAAGTGAAAAAAATTGTGGATGAGGTAAATGCATCAGGTATGCAGGACATGGGAAAAGTAATGGGTGTGGCTAATAAAAAACTGGCCGGACGTGCAGAAGGCAAAGACATTGCAGATAAAGTGAAACAGGTGTTGTCCTAACTTGGACAAGCCAAAACCAAACAGGGCATTTTCAAGCACTCTAATGTGAGTCTGTCAATAAAGTCAGAGTTTGGATCATAATGTCCTCCTATTTTTGAGAGTCTGTTCTATAAAGTTCGCTGGCAAGGCTTGCGAAATCTGAAAATACCGGAGTTTACTTTTGTAAATGAGAATTTTTCAGACAAGCGTAACGCAGCCAGCGGACTTTATGGACAAACTCTAATTAGCCAAGTTCTGAAATACGTTGCAGTTTAGAAAGGTTCAGCACTTTGATACGACGGCCGTCAAGGTTAATGACTTTTTCACTCCCAAAGTTGCTCAGTGTCCGGATGGCATTGCTGGTGGTCATGTTGGATAAATTTGCAAGGTCTTCCCTTGACAAATATGCTTTTATGGTTTGTTCATCATCTTCATAGCCATAAGTCTCGATCAGGAAAAGCAATGATTCTGCCAGGCGGCCACGAATATGTTTTTGCGTCAGGCTGACTGTCCTGGTGTTTGATAATCCCAGCTCCGTTGCCATCATTTGCAAAATCTTCATGCTGATTTTTGGATTGGATTCCATGATGCCGAATAAATCCCATTTATCAATGGAGCAAATAGTAGAATCTTCGATGGCAATGGCTGATGCAATGTAGTCCTGTTTTGCAAACAGGGCGCGGTAACCAATGAATCCTCCAGGCTTGGCCAAACGCACAATTTGCTCACGCCCCCCAATGCCTTCTTTAAAAATCTTAACTTTGCCTTCAACCAAACAAATCAAAGCCTGTGGTTTTCCCCCTTCTTTAAAAATAAGTTCTCCCTTTTTTGCGTGTTGACATGTATGATGATTAAACAATGTACCTTTGTCAGCATCGCTTAAGTCAGAGAAAACCGAGTGTTTGTTTTTTAAAATTTCATAATAAAATTTATCTTCATTCATAACATTAACTGTTTATAGGTTTCAAAAATAATAATCTTTTTCCATATTTCCTTGCTTATTACATTATTATCTTTTTATTTTGTTCTAAGCGAATGAAAGGGATATAATTTTTTTGATTTTAATAATATTTTTGTGTCTTGCGGCAAAATAATAAAGAAAAAAAGTGTATAACTAAAAATTTAAAAATTATGATTATGAAAAAATTTACATTATTTATGAGCTTAATGCTCATTACGGGAATGATTTTTGGTCAGGCTCTTGTACCGGAGCGTACCAAAGATTTTGTAAAAGTTAAAGGTGATCCCATTGAGGAAACAAAGGACCTTACCATTATCTGGGAGGATGATTTTTCCAATTCTGATCTGTGGGTAACAGCCTACGATGATACGAACCCTAATGATGGCCCGTGGGTTGTAGGTACAGATGCCCCTGCAGGTTATTATTCTAATGGCATGGGACCCATTGCATCAACCACTGCAGCCAATGGTTTTGCCTTGTATGATTCTGATGCTATTGGTATTAATACAACAGATGGACAGGATTCAAAATTGATTTATCACACGGCAATTGATTGTTTTGATTATGATGCTGTGGCTGTTTCATTTGAGTCTTATTACCGTGCTTTTAATGGTAATTGCTACATTGAGGTTAGTACCGACAGTTCTACATGGGAACAATTCCAGGTGCATGAAGACATTGAAGTTAATTCATCAACAGCAAATCCTAGCCTGGTAACTGTAAATATCACTAATGTTGCAGCGAACCAGAGTGAAGTGTATTTCCGTTTCCGCTATATTGGCGAATGGGATTATGCCTGGATGGTGGATGATATCCAGTTTTTTGTTGCTCCTGATCATGACCTTAAATTGCTGGATGCCCGCGTGAATTTCTATCCTAAATATGCTGATTTCGGATACAGTGGCTTTTATGGTAAAATTCCTAAAAGGCAATTCGAAAGTGCTAACGCTAAGATGTTTTTTAATGGTGTAGCTAAGAACCTTGGAACTGTCGATGCTTCTCCTTCGCTTAATACAAGCGTTTTGAATCCTTACAATGATGAAATATTCAATCATTCGGCTGACCTTGGTTCTGTTTTGGGAACAGAAGCAAATGATACCATTGAATTAGCTGATACGTTGAATGTTGCAGAACCAATGCTGGGTACATACACCTGGAATTTTGAAACCTATGAAGATGGCGTGACCGAAGAAAACCCGGCTGATAATACCATTTCATATCAGACAGAAATTACGCCAAATTATTATGCACACAACAACGGCAATGTTACAGGCGGATGGAGTACAGAAAACTGGACTAGTGGTGGTAACGATGGAGACATGGTAGGTGTGATTTACACCTTTCTTGAACCGGATACCATCAAAAAAGCATCCGTATATATTTCTTCAATGACCAGTGTGAATACCAGTTTTGTGGTTAAAATCTTTACATGGGATGACAGTGAAAATGAATGGTCAGAAAAACTGTCCAGCAGTCTTCAAAACATTTCAGATGAAAGCCAGACCGATACCTTATGGGAAGTTGAATTTCCAGGAAACGGTTATTTTGTAGAAGCTACTGATGGATTGCAGGAAATTTTGGTCGCTGTTGAATATTATTACGGTGGTGCTGAAAATTTCAGAGTTGGAATTGATGGTTCCGTTCCGACAAGTGGATTTGAAACATGGATGTACTTTATCGGTGAAACAACATGGTATTATTATGGTGGCGATCATGTGCCCATCATTGATATTGAAACCTATGA
>JAYENB010000050.1:0-4857 GCA_034721855.1 Bacteroidota bacterium | reverse complement strand
GTGGCAAGAAGCAAAAGAATTGAATTTGATTTTTAACTCTATTTATAAAAAAGTAAGTTAACATTTTACACATTGGGATTTGGGTATTGATTAGGTCAATTAGAAATTATAAAAATGTATAAACTAAAAAATTGATGTTAAATAAATATACTGCGAATGGTTACAATTTGTTGAATACCAATACTTTGCGAAACTTGGTATCTTTGTGGCTTGGTGGAAAATTTTGTTATTTTTACCTTTTAAACTGAACTCATCAATGTCAAAGTTTCTTTATACAATAGGAATATATGTGTACTGGCTGGTAATCCGTATCGCTTCTGTTTTTAATCCAAAAGCAAATGATTTTATTCGGGGCAGAAAAGCATGGCTGCAAGACCTCAGAGATATTACCTCACGTAAAAAAGGAAACTGGATATGGGTACATTGTTCATCCCTCGGTGAGTTTGAACAAGGGAAACCCGTTATTGACAAGATAAAACAAAATTATCCTGATTATTCCATTCTCCTGAGTTTTTTCTCTCCGTCAGGTTACAATGCCAGGAAAAATTATTCTTCCGTTGATGCTGTTGTTTATATGCCCATGGATGTGCCGAAAAATGCAACACAATTTGTGGAAACGCTTAACCCGGAATTTGCTCTGTTTATTAAATATGAATTTTGGTATCATCACCTGCGTCAGTTAAAACAAAAGAACATTCCGGTATTTTTGATATCCGCGACATTCAGGCCATCCCAGGTGTTTTTTAAATGGTACGGTAAATTTTTCAGAACAATGCTGGATTTTTATGATGCCGTGTTTTTACAAGACCCACACTCACAACAGCTTGTTAACAATGTTTCAGATACGAAAACCCAGGTTTGTGGAGATACACGGTTTGACCGGGTTAAAGAAATTGCACAAAAACCCTTTCAGAACGACCTGCTGGATGCGTTTGTAAAAAATCAGGATAACATAATGATAGCCGGTAGCACATGGCCTGCAGACGAAAAGATGATTGCTGACTGTATGGATAAATGTCCAGGCTTGAAACTTGTTTTAGCCCCCCACGCAGTTGATAATAAGCACATTACACAAATCTGCGAGTTGTTTAATAAATGGAAGCTTTGTTTTTATACTACAGGAACACCTGAAGAAGCCGGGAATGCTGATGTGCTAGTTATTGACACCATCGGTATATTATCAAATACATACCGTTATGGTCATTTTGCGTTTGTTGGCGGAGGCTTTGGAAAGGGAATTCATAACATTCTTGAGCCTGCCAGTTACCATTTGCCTGTTGTTTTTGGACCCAACTTTCACCGTTTCATTGAAGCTGGTGAGTTAATCCGGACAGGGGCAGCTTTTCCTGTAAATAACAGCGAGGAATTGTGTCACGTCATACAAAAATGCAGTGATGAAAAATTCAGAGAACAATGTGAAAAAAATATGCACCATTATCTCGATAAAAAATCCGGGGCAACGATAATAATATGCCGTGCATTGCAAAAATTTGACGTTCTCAAAACATAATTTGAACGTTTTAGCATAAAGTATTTTGGTTGATAAATTATATTGATTTTGTGGATCAAAAACGAAAACAAATAGATTCACAACATGTTAGAGTACTTAAAAAAAAACAATTTTACATATTAACAGAAAACTGTTTATAATTATTTTATTCATCTTTTTTATCTCTTCATAATCAATATAGGAGGAGGCATTTTGGGCTTGTTCAAAAAATTATTTGTCTCTGAATAAAATTCTGTATTTCTGATTGTTATAACTTTGTTAATAATCCTGTTGAAAACGTATTTGTAAGAACCGTTTTTTATGTTTTTTATGATTTTATATTCGTAGTGGATAATTGCCCAAGCAACAATCCAATAATTTGTAAAAAACGTATGTCCTATGTTAACTACTGATGAAAAAACATTAAAAAAAGTTACTTTGCAAAAAAATAAAGTAAAAACGTATAACGATGAAGATGCGTATAACGCAAGCCTTGAGTATTTTAAAGGTGATGAGCTTGCGGCGCGCGTGTGGATCAATAAATATGCCTTAAAAGATTCCGATGGAAAATTGTATGAATTGACTCCGGAAGACATGCACCGGCGCCTCGCTAAAGAACTGCACCGGATTGAAAAGAAGTATAATAATCCCATGGATGAAGAATCTATTTATCAGTTGCTGAAGGATTTCAGATATGTCATTCCCCAGGGGGGGCCCATGTCTGGCGTAGGCAATAATCGTCAGATTGTCTCTTTATCCAATTGTTTTGTCATTGGCCATGAAAAAACCAGTGATTCGTATGGTGGCATTTTGAAAATGGACCAGGAACAGGTTCAACTGATGAAAAGACGTGGTGGTGTAGGGCATGATCTGTCCCATTTACGACCCAAAGGCAGTCCGGTAAACAACTCGGCACTGACTTCCACAGGCATTGTTCCGTTTATGGAAAGGTATTCCAACACCACCCGTGAAGTAGCACAGGATGGCCGCAGGGGAGCTTTGATGTTATCTGTATCTGTCAAGCATCCGGATGCAGAAGATTTTATCAATGCCAAAATGCAGTCAGGGAAAGTTACAGGGGCAAATATATCCGTTAAGATTCATGATGATTTTATGCAGGCCGTAAATGAAGATGCTGAATATATGCAGCATTTTCCCATAGATTCCAACCAGACTACATATCAGAAAAAAATCAAAGCCAAAGAATTATGGGACAAAATCATTCACAATGCATGGAAATCTGCTGAACCCGGTATTTTGTTCTGGGATACCATTACCCGCGAATCTGTTGCCGATTGTTATGCAGACCTGGGTTTCCGAACAACATCCACAAATCCATGTGGTGAAATACCTTTGTGTCCTTATGATAGCTGCAGATTGCTGGCAATAAACCTGTATTCATACGTTGAAAAACCTTTCACCAAACAGGCAGCATTCAATTTTGAGAAGTTTAAAGAGCACATAGCCGCATCACAGCGTATTATGGATGATATTATTGACCTGGAAATTGAAAAAATTGACAGCATCCTCGCTAAAATAGCTTCCGATCCCGAAGATGTTGAAACCAAACGGACAGAACAAAAATTGTGGGAAAAAATCAAACACAAAGCTGAAATGGGTAGAAGAACAGGACTGGGAATTACCGCCGAAGGGGATATGCTCGCTGCTTTAAACCTGAGGTATGGTACAGATAATGCTACCGATTTTTCAGAAAAAATACATCAAACCATTGCTGTCGAAGCTTACCGTTCTTCGGTGAATATGGCCAAAGAAAGAGGCGCATTTCAGATTTTTGACCCACAACGTGAAAAAGATAATCCGTTTGTGAACAGAATTCGTGAATCAGACCCTGAACTGGCCGAAGATATGGAAAAATGGGGCAGAAGAAACATAAGCTTGCTGACCATCGCCCCAACAGGAACTACCAGCCTGATGACACAAACTACCTCAGGTATTGAACCTGTGTTTAAACCTGTGTACAGACGCCGCAGAAAAGTCAACCCAAATGATCCAAAGTCCAGGGTGGATTATGAAGATGAAAGCGGAGATAAATGGGAAGAATACGTTGTGTTTCATTCAAAATTTGCAACATGGCTGAAAAACAACGGTTATGATCCCGATGAGGTTAAAAAAATGCCTGATAAAAAAATTGATACCCTTATCACTAAATCTCCTTATCATAAAGCCAGCTCCGGGGATGTAGATTATATTAAGAAAGTGAAAATGCAGGGCAGAATCCAAAAATGGGTGGATCATTCCATTTCAGTTACCATCAATTTACCGGAATCGGTTTCTGAAGACGTTGTGGATCAACTTTACCGCGAAGCATGGGAGTCCGGATGCAAAGGCGTAACCGTTTATCGTGAAGGATCCAGAGACGGGGTTTTGCTTTCCGGATCAAAATCAAAGAAAAAAAATGAACGTAAAATTGGCATTAAACGTCCAAAAGTGTTGAACGCAGATGTGGTGCGTTTCCGTAACAACAGGGAAGAATGGATTGCTTTTGTCGGATTACTTGATGGTAAACCTTACGAAATTTTTACCGGACATATGGAAGATGATGTGCTACCCATTCCAAAATCCATTAGCAAAGGACAAATCATTAAAAACAAACTGTCCGATAAAATATCACGTTATGATTTCCAGTACAAAAACAGGTATGGTTACAGTACAACATTTGAAGGACTGTCTCACCAGTTCAATACTGAATTCTGGAATTATGCAAAATTGATATCCGGTGTCCTTAGGTATGGCATGCCTATTGAAAAAGTCGTAGAGTTGGTTGCCTCACTCCAGCTCGACAGTGAATCCATTAACACATGGAAAACAGGTGTGGAACGGACGTTGAAACGATATATCCCCAATGGAACCAAGGCATCAAAGAAAGGAACACGATGCCCTGAATGCAACAGGGTGGATACCCTTGTCTATCAGGATGGTTGTGTAATCTGTACAAATTGTGGTTATTCAAAATGTGGCTAGTAAGCAGATTATGAAAACGATGGCACGAATGTACGAAAGGGCAAGGGTGTGATGAGAGAACACCACCTGTCAGGTCACCCATTGACTCAAAGATCGTAGCATAATTATGCTGTAAACCGACGTAAAATGGAAGACCTGACAGGTGCTTTATCGGGCCATCGTGTTTTCGTACATTCATACATTCGTTCTACGTGTTTCGGGTTCGCCCCATCGCCAACTCACCCTATCGTGCTTTCGTGCTATCCTGCCATCGTGCCTCTCAGAATAAAACCACGATATTTAAACGGTACTCTGAACAGAATTGCTATTTTTGTCGCTCATGGTAATTTTTGGTTATGTATGAATATCTAAAAGGAAGTATTAAAGAGCTGAACCCAAGCTATGTT
>JAYENB010000049.1:1971-4858 GCA_034721855.1 Bacteroidota bacterium | reverse complement strand
GTTATTTTTTTTTAATAGAGGCAAAAATCCTATGTGAAATTCTATGTGTTCTATGTTCTATGTGGTTCAAATTAAGTTAGCAATCTTCCCTGACTACTGAACCACATAGAAAACATAGGACATAGAAAGCACATAGATTATAAATTTATCCGTCTTCGCTCTGCTACGCCGGACACGGTCCCGTCTTCGCCGGACAGGTTTTGAAATTTAACGCACAAAAAAATATCAATAACTTTGATTAAAATATTTTTCAAGATAACAAAATATTTGAAACAACAATATCGTTTAATAGAGCCAAAATAGTTAAGCATTTTCTTTAAACCGATATGCCATTCCCAAAGTAATAAGAAAACTACGTGTCATTGTCCAATCTGGGTTTTTTGTGTCATATCAAGCCCAATCTGATGCCCCAGGTGTTGTTCTTTTTAGCAGCGGAAGGTTAGTTTTTAAAGGCAATACCAAGGATAAATAAAACAAATCATTTTAAAATTTATAGGCTAAACCTAAGCTCAGATTTATATTTAATGGAAGAAGAATGTGACTTTCGGGTGGATAAAGTGCATTTTCATAAACTAGGGTTAACAGGATATGATTAATACCAAGACCAGCATCTATATTAAGCCCCAGTCTTTTTGTAAATGCAATAGTTTTACCCAGGTTTAAACCTAAAGAAATGGCCCAAATGTCTTTATAACGCTCTAAAGAATAATGCCAAAATACCAGTTGTTGGTTAAAATACCATTCACCTACATTTTGCATATTTAGTTTTCCGAAATGCATGGTATTTTCAAAATGAATGTCTCTATGGTTTTCAAAAAACCAGAAGCAGGTTCTTACACCTACCCCAAGCATTGATTTTTCATTATAATAATAATGTAAACTCAAACCAGTACCATGAACATACGAAACTTCAGTCTCAGCTTCAAAACGTTTTGATTCCTCTTGCCCTATTGCACAATAATTAGAGTCTGTCTATAAAGTCCGCTGGCTGCGTTATACTTGTCTGAAAATCCTCATTTACAAAAGTAAACTGACTTCGTCTTCTTCCTCTTTGCAAGGCATAGTCAAAGCAAGCTTTTCCTCTGCCCTTGCTTCGTTCGTCAGTTCCGGTATTTTCAGACTTCGCAAGCCTTGCCAGCGAACTTTCTAGTTCAGACTCTCAAAATAGAAAGACATTATGGATAAGACACTGACTAAATGGAAAAGCACTATTTAACATTTAGTGACATGAAATTTTACTTTCCGAAACTCATGTGCTTTTGTTACCCTGGCTTGTGACAGACTTGCACAAATTGAAATATTTGCATGAGGGGTGTAGGTTTCGCGTGAGGGCGGAGGTTGTTAGCCCGCAGCAGTGCAGACTTCATTGGCTGCTGCTGTGGCAGAGCGGCGGAACAGAGCTCCTGTCACAGCATTGCAGGCAAAAGGCTGCACAATGCGGCTATAAACCGGAGACCGACCTTTTTTGGTTTGGGGTTTCTCATTTAGCGTTAGAGACCTTTTCTGAAATTTGAAACTTTAGAAAAGGTGGAGATTAAGCGAGATGTCCCAAACCAAAAAAGGGCACGCCCAAAAAACAAATCAACTCAATGAAAGGGTCTGTATATCAGTCAAGTTTATGGATCACCAGGCCGGAGCGCAATTTGGGTTCAAACCAGGTGGTTTTTGGCGGCATGATGTTACCGGTATCGGCAATGTTAATCAGTTGTTCCATGCTGACAGGGTAAAGTGCAAAAGCCGCTTTCATTTCCCCTGAATCCACACGTTTTTTTAGCTCACCGAGGCCGCGGATACCACCGACAAAATCTATGCGGTTGGATGTACGCAGGTCTTTGATGTCCAGTAACTCATTGAGCACCAGGTTTGACAAAATGGAAACATCCAGTACGTCGATGGGGTCATTCTCATCGTAGGTGCCTTGTCTAACTGTCATTTTGTACCATTTTCCGCCAATGTACATACTGAATTCGTGCAATTTTGCAGGTTTGTAAACCTGTTCCCCGATTTCTTCGACATCAAATTTTTCACTTACCTTACCAATGAATTCATCTTCATTCATACCGTTGAGGTCTTTAACCACACGGTTGTAATCAATGATGTGAAGCTGGTTATCCGGGAAATGTACAGCCATAAAATAATTATATTCTTCATCGCCGGTGTGGTTTGGATTTTTGGCTTCAAACTCATCACCAATGCGTGCTGCGGCTGCAGTACGATGATGTCCGTCTGCGACATAGGTATTGGGCACTTTTTCAGCAAAGAGTTTTTCCAACCGGGCATTGTCTTCATTGCTGTAAACAGGCCACAGTTTATGGCCAAACCCATCCTCGGCAACAAAATCGTACTCCGGTTTTTCTTGTTCAGAAATACGCTTGACTATAGCATCAATTTCAGGGACAGCCCTGTATGAGAAAAATACCGGTCCAATGTTGGCGCGGGTGTACCTTGTCAGCACCATGCGGTCTTCTTCTTTTTCGGGACGGGTAAGTTCATGTTTTTTTATGACGCCTTTTTTATAATCTTCACAGGCAGCCCCACCGACAATGCCAAACTGGGTACGGTTGTCCATTGTTTGGGCATAGATATAAAACATGGGTTTATCATCCTGTTGAAGCCAGCCTTTTTTCTGGAATTTTTTAAAATTCTCAGTGGCTTTTCCATACACCGTTTCCGAGTGGATGTCTGTGCCTTCGGGGCAGTCAATTTCTGCACGCGTAATATGCAGGAGTGAATACTCTTTTCCTTCCGCCATTCGGGCGGCTTCTTCAGAATTCATCACATCGTAGGGAAGGCTGGAAAGCCCGGCAGCAATGTCTTTTGGCGGCCGCAGTCCCTTGAACGGTTTCACAATTGCCATAATTTTTTTTATTTAAGTTTTACAAACATG
>JAYENB010000049.1:0-1871 GCA_034721855.1 Bacteroidota bacterium | reverse complement strand
CTTCTTCAGAATTCATCACATCGTAGGGAAGGCTGGAAAGCCCGGCAGCAATGTCTTTTGGCGGCCGCAGTCCCTTGAACGGTTTCACAATTGCCATAATTTTTTTTATTTAAGTTTTACAAACATGGAACTAATCAGTTAACAACGGTTAATAACGGTTAACAACGGTTGCGATTAATAGGAGTTAGTTAGTATCTTATCAATAATATTCGTATTATTTTTGGCAAAAATTTCTCTGCTACCCACTAAAACACCTATCATTATTAACCATTAATTCACCTGGAACGTTTTATCTCCGTTTTCCCACAAGCCTTTAATCTGGTTGATGGCAGCGATGCCTGCACCAACATTGGCTTCTTTGGTTTGTGCGCCCATTTTCTTAGGGGTAAAGAAATAGCGTCCTTCGTATTTGGCAGCTATGTCATCAGCACAATCAGGGGCGATATCAGAGACGTAAGAGAAATCATCGCGTTCGGCAAAAATTTCCATCAATTCTTTTTCATTTATCACTTCTTTACGGGCAGTATTGACCAACACAGCATTTTTTGGCATCTTGCTTAGCAATGCCGTTCCAATGGATGCTTTTGTTTTTTCATTGGAAGGAATGTGCAAAGATACATACTGGCAGGTTTCATACAGCGTTTCTACCGAAGTGACGGCTTTTACACCATCGGCTTCAATTTCTGCCCTGTCAATAAACGGGTCAAATGCGTACACTTCCATTCCAAATCCTTTGGCAATGCGTGCAACGTTCTGACCTACATTCCCGTAAGCATGGATACCAATGGTTTTGCCTTTTAGTTCTGTCCCGGATTTCCCGTTGAAGCCACCGCGTACAAGATACACCATCATGCCAAGTGCCAGTTCTGCCACAGCGTTGGAATTCTGACCAGGGGTATTCATCACAACCACGTTGTTTTTGGTCGCAACTTCAAGGTCAACATTATCATAGCCTGCCCCAGCCCTGACAACCACTTCAAGGTTTTCAGCGGCGTTGATGACTTCGGCAGTGACTTTGTCTGAGCGGATAATGAGCCCGTTGGCATCTTTGACAGCTTCAATCAAAGCGTCTTGTCCATCGTATTTTTCCAGTACAGTCAGGTCATAACCTGCTGACTTACAAATATCCTTTATCCCGGTTACGGCATCGGGAGCAAATGGTTTTACCGTAGCTACAAGTATTTTTTTCATAATTATGTATTTTAATTGTCATTTTATAATTGTCTGATTGATTGTTGCACAGGCGTCAAAGCGTAACCGCTAACGTTTGGCGGTATGGTTAGTTGCCGATTGCAAGCTAATTTCCTATCAAGTTTTGATGCAGTTGAAACAGGATGCAAGCCTTAAATTTACAGCATTCTCGGCAATTAACTATACCGCATATTATGTGTATTTGCTTTTCTTTCTCTGTTTTTTAATCTCAAGTTTCCTCTTTGCGATATACTCACTTAATTTTTTTTGTTGTTTCTCTGTCAGGGGTTTACTTTGAATTAAAAAATCAACTCCTTCAGGTTCTTTAATTAATCCCATAATGATTACGATTTAAAATATTTGTCAACTAATCTTTTTGCTGCAATCGTATCAATAACCATTAAGTGTCCACTGAAATGATATGCACCAAGTGTTTTAACATAATGGTCAATCAATTTTGTTTTAGATTCAAATGATACGAATCCTTCACCACCTCTTTGAAATGACAATTTACATGCAAAAGCTACCATATTTCCAGGCACACCTTCATAAAGTGTAACCATTCACAGTATATTTATTTAACATCAATTTCTTAGTTTATACATTTTTATAATTTCTAATTGACCTAATTGACCTAATTGACCTAATCAATACCCAAATCCCAATGTGTAAAATGTTAA